>JAPLHJ010000165.1 GCA_026389675.1 Chloroflexota bacterium
GCAAAGTGCACGAACCCGTGGAAGCGCTTATTTTAGATACGCGGGAGGATTACATCGGCGTGATAACCGAGATGCTGGCTAAGAGGCTGGGCCGGATGACCAATATGCATAACGACGGGCGCGGCAACCTGCGCATGGAGTTCCAGGTGCCTACGCGAGGCCTGATCGGCTTCCGGAGTGCCTACCTGTCCGCCACCCGTGGCGAGGGTATCGTGAATGCAGAATTTCTCGGCTACGAGCCCTGGGTGGGCGAGATATCCTCCGCGCGCAGCGGAGCGCTGGTGGCGGCCGAGGAAGGCATTGCGGTGACCTACGGGCTCAACAATGCCCAGGAGCGCGGCATCACCTTCATCGACCCGGGCACGCCGGTTTACGAGGGTATGATAGTGGGCATGAATTCCCGCCCCACCGACCTGGCGGTCAACATCTGCAAGGAGAAGAAGCAGACCAACATCCGCGCTTCCACGGCCGATATCGCTGTCAGGCTGACCCCGCCGCTCAAGATGAGCCTGGAGGAGTCGATGGATTTCATCAACGGCGATGAACTGGTGGAGGTCACCCCCAGGAACATCCGCCTGCGCAAACGGCTGTTAACACAAAACGCGCGGTTCAGGGCAAAGAAGGCGTCGGAACGGGGAGAGTAGGAAGAGACTTGTAGGGGCGTACCTTAAGGTCGGCCTGAATCAACGGGCGGGTTTGAAAACCCGCCCCTACAGTCCGCTTTTGCGGGCGCAGCTAAAGCAACGCCCCTACAGAATATTCAATTCGCGTCCCGCTTCAAGGCCAAATATAGCTGCCGGAGCTGTTCGCCGGTACCCTCAATTTTCTTTACATCACGGGGCTTTTTGGCCAGCGCAGTTACGCTCCCCGACCAGGTCATGCCGCAGACCGCCGCATAGGTTTTCATATTATCGATGGCTGCGCCGATGCCCTCTTCGGCCACGGCGATACCGGCCAAACGCTTGTCTTCCAGCCCGGTCCAGATCGGGCAGGTCCTGTCCATGAAATTCTTCAGCAGCCCTGAGACCATCTCGAAATAGACAGGTGTGCCGAAAACTATGGCGTCGGCCTGCAACAGCTTCGGATATATGCCCGGCATAGCGTCCTTGATGGCGCAGAGGCCTTTCCTGTTTTTGCCGCCGGCTTCGCAGGCCAGGCAGCCGTTGCACATTTTGATATCAAGCTTACGCAGCAGCAGGAGTTCCGAATCCGTGCCGTCCGCAACGGCCAGGGCATGAAGATACTTCAGCATCCACTCGGTGTTGCCGTTGCGGGGCGAGCCGCACACACTGACCAATTTCATTGAACGACTATAATCCTCTCAGCAGGGACGAGAGGTTTCGTGCGCAAAAGCGATGGGCGATTCTATTTTTTCTCGCTGTACTGCTCTCTGAGCACCCTCTTCAAGATTTTACCGGTGGCACTGGTTGGCAGGGATGCCATAATGATCACACGCTTGGGCGCCTTATAGCCGGCCATGCTGTCCTTGCAAAAGACGATTATCTCTTCTTCAGTGAGTGTTACTCCAGGACGTGCAACTACGAAGGCGGTTACCGCTTCGATCCACTTGGGATCGGGGAGGCCCAGCACCGCTGCCTGCGCGACCTTGGGGTGCTTGGTGATCATGCCCTCCACTTCCTGCGATGATACATTCTCGCCGCCGCTCTTGATCATATCCTTCTTGCGGTCGGTGTAGAAAACGTTGCCTTCAGCATCCATGGAGCCGAGGTCGCCTGTATGCAGCCAGCCGCTGGAAAGCGTCTTATCCGTCTGCTTCTCTTTCTTCCAATATCCCAGCATGACTGCGGGACCCCTGATGACCAGTTCGCCGATGACGCCCGGCGCCACCTCACGGTCTTGCTCGTCGAAGACCTTCACGGAGACGGCTGTATCCTGGATGCCAATGGAGCTGATGTTCTTCTCAAAGCTCTCGGGCGTGGAAGTCGTGCCGACCGGGCTGCTCTCGGTCTGCCCCCAGTAATTCCTCCACTGGATATCGGGCTTGAACTTTTTCCAGGTATCAAGCACCGCCCTGGGCATAACAGCGCCGAAGGACACGCACTTTTTCAGCGACGACAGGTCGAACTGACTGAAGTTCGGCATCATGGGAAGAAGGGCATAAACAGTGGGAGGGTAAACCCACATGCTGATCTTCTCGTCCTGCGTCTTCAGCAGGATATTGTTGGGATCAGGCGCGTACCCTATGATAGCCTTGCAGCCTAGCGTAATGGTGCCGTTAAGGACAGTGGTCCCGGCC
>JAPLHJ010000027.1 GCA_026389675.1 Chloroflexota bacterium
CATGGCTGCTTCTTCAAAACCAAGGTTGCCGCCGCCGTTTTCAGCTATGGCCAGACGGCAATTTATTACCTGACGTTCGCCCGCTTCATGCCGAAGTTGCGTTACCAGTTCATTGATCTGGCCAATGCCGGATGCCCCAATAGGATGGCCGCGGGATATCAGGCCGCCGGAAGTGTTAACCGGCATTTTTCCACCCAGACGGGTGGCGCCTGACTCAGCATACGGTCCCCCCTCTCCAAATTTGCAGAATCCCAAAGCTTCGGTTTGATGCAGTTCTCCAAAAGACGTCGCATCATGAACTTCGGCAACATTAATGTCCTCTGGTCCAACCCCGGCCGTTTCATAGGCCTTGCGGGACAGCCGAACGGAAATATCTTGCTTTTCATCTTCCAAGGGCCTGCTCGTACCTGATCCCAACACCGAAGCACGAATTTTGACCGGACGCGCATTTTCCAGGCGCTTTAAAAACGCTTCGGAACAGAGAATGGCTGCCGCAGCGCCATCACCCAGCGGGGCACACATGGGAACAGTCAAAGGCCAGGACACCTCGCGGGCGGCTAAGATTTCTTCAACGCTCATCAGTTTCTGAAACTGGGCATAAGGGTTCATGGAACTGTGGAAATGATCCTTTGAGGCGATCAGTGCTATTTGTTGCCTTGTCGTTCCGTATCGCTGCATATGCCAGCGGCAAAACGCGGAGTAGATATCCATGAAGGCGCTGCGGTTTTTACCGGCGCCACCTGCATCATCTTCGAGATTTTCCGGTTTAAGGCTATTTGCTATCGCTTGTAGTGTCTTGATATGAGCATCCGCATTTTCTACATCAAAGCCTGCCCAGAAACCCTTGAACATTTTTTCTTTGTCTTCGAGGTAACCCTTTTCCGCTCCGATGGACAATACACATTCATATTGACCCGAGGCTACTTCCAGCCATGCATGGTGGAGGGCAGTGGAGCCACCGGCGCACGCATTTTCCACATTGGTAATGGGAAGTCCCTGCAACCCTGCAGGTCTCAAGGCTACTTCTCCCCGGATACAATCCTGTCCGAAGCTAAAACCCCAGCCGGAATTGGAGAACCATGCAGACTCAATGTCACTTAATTCTACACCTGCATCTGCAATGACCCGGTCTAATGCTACCTTCGTCAGATCCTTAATCGACTGGTCCAGTTGCTTGGCAAAGCGGGTCATGCCGACGCCGGCAATATATACACTACGCATTTTTCTGCTCTTTATCTTTATTCATCTTCACTTATTATCTTCATACAATTTTTCAAACGTCTTGCCTTTATAATGACTTCGCTCCAGACTGCCGGGCTCAATCCATAGAATTTGAGGATTGATTTTAATTCGTCTGCTCATGCTTTCTGTAATTTCGTTCGCCAGGGCTTCCAGTTCCTGAGCAGTCGCACCTTCGGCATGCTCGATCTTGATTTTTAAGGGAGGAACCACTCTGGGCGGTCTTTCATCCAGTACAATTCGCATTTCGCCGGTAACCCGGGGAACGAATTCATTAATAACGCCTTTTATGCTGCCGGGATAAACCATGACACCTTTTACCTTGAGCATATCATCCGAGCGGCCAATTACCTTATAACGGAATCCGGAACGCCCGCAGGGGCAGGGGTCTGTAAAAATCTGGTGAATATCGCCCAGGCTATTGCGTATAAGCGCCATACCATCGCCAGCAAGACTGGTGAAAACCGCTTCCCCTTCGGCGCCGTTTTCAAAGGGCAGAGGGGCTTTTGTTTCCGGGTCAACCAGTTCATAATAGCAAAGATCATCTCCCAACCAGTGCATGCCCTGGTATTCTTCATGGTCACAAGAGAAGCCGAAACCGGCACCGGAATCATAAAGCCTGCATCCGTACGCGTTTTCAATCTTGGCCCTTACTTCAGGTATACCGGCTCCCGGTTCCCCTCCACATACCAGTGCCCTGAATCCCAGATCACCGACCGGTTTCCCCAATACCTTAGGTGACTGCTCGATCAGGTACTCGGCAAGAGAAGGCGTACCCGCATAAAC
>JAPLHJ010000069.1 GCA_026389675.1 Chloroflexota bacterium
CCCGGGACTCGGTCATTTTAGTATCGCATGCCTCACGCAATATTCTCGACCGGCAATACGGCAGCCTGTCAAAGATTAAAGAGAAGCGATATGGCGATACCTGCATTTCAATATACCAGAAGGAGGTTGCATCTTGACCACTGCTATTTATCCCGGCAGTTTCGACCCCATTACCAACGGGCACCTCGACATTATAAAAAGGGCGTCATCCATATTTGAAAAGGTGATTCTGGGTATTTATGATATACCGCAGAAATCGCTGCTTTTTTCAGTTAAGGAAAGAGTGGACCTGGCCCGCCAGGCGGTGACAGATTACAAGAACGTCGAGGTAACGTCATACTCAGGGATTACAGTGGAGTTTGCCAGGAAAGCTAAGGCCCAGGTACTGGTCCGCGGACTGCGCGCCAGTTCAGATTTCGAACGTGAATTCGAGATGGCGCTGATGAATAAAAAGCTTGCTCCGGACATAGAGTTAGTTTGTTTCATGGCAAACCTGAGATATCAGTTCTTGAGTTCAAGCCTGTTGAAAGAGATAATCCAACTGGGCGGCAACCTCGATGACATGGTGCCTCAAGGGGTTAGCGCCGCCTTGAAGAAGAAACTCCTGTCGTGAGACATAAAAACAGGTTATAATCTCTATAGCCTGTTGGGCCTGACTGTTTATATAAATAAATACTTGGAGGTTTAAGGAAAATGGCCTATATCATAACCGACGATTGCATTAGCTGCGGCGCCTGTGAAGCGGAGTGCAAGAACGAAGCTATTAAAGAGGGAGAATCAATTTATCAAATAGATGCGGCCAAATGTACCGAATGTATAGGCTGGTTCGATAAGCCGAAATGCGCCGAAGTATGCCCGGTGGACTGCTGCGTCGCTGACCCGAATCATAAGGAAAGCAAAGATCAACTCCTGGACAAATGGAAGAAATTACACCCTGGTAAAACGCCTAAAGCTTAGCTCTGGCTACTTCCATTTAAATTTCACATGTTGACTATTGACCTTGATCTGTTAAAGATCAACGGGAGTGAGTTTATTCTGGATGCCGGATGCGGGGCCGGCCGGCATATCTGGCAGGTGTGCAAGGTGAATAAGGGGGCATCGGTTGCCTTCGACCTCGATGTGGCAAGCCTTCAAAACGCCAGGTGCATGCTGTACCAGATGGATTTAAAAGGGGAATCGGCAGGCCCATGGCACCTGGTATCGGGCAGTATAACTAAGCTGCCGTTCGACGACGCTTTTTTTCATAAAGTAATCTGTTCGGAGGTATTGGAGCACATACCTGACGATTTTCAAGCCGTGTCTGAATTAACACGTGTGCTCAAACCCGGTGGTATCCTGGCAGTCAGCGTGCCCTCCCATTTTGCGGAGTCGGTATGCTGGAAGATATCTGACGATTATCACAATACCCCGGGTGGACATATCAGGATATATAAACAGCAGGATATCCTGGAGTTGCTGAGGAAATTTAACCTGGAAGTATTTGCCATACGCTATAAACACGCATTGCATTCCATGTACTGGTGGTCCAAAGGGCTTTTCGGACTGAAGAACGAAAAGGCTTTGATACCTTCTCTATATAACAAATTCCTGGTATGGGATATTTACACGCATCATAAATATACCGGATGGTTTGAAAACGGGCTCAACCGTATAGTTCCCAAGAGCACAGCCCTTTACTGCCGCAAGCCGGCGGCAAATTGATGTGAACCGCCAAGGTATACCCTGCTATTTACTATCCAGGGCCTTAGCTTTTTGATAAGCGGCGGTTACCGCGTTGATTATCAGTGATCTGAATCCCCCCATTTCGAGGTTGAGCAGCGCCTCGGCGGTAGTGCCTCCCGGTGAAGTAACCATGTTCTTCAATTCTGCCGGGTGCACGTCCATTTTTTTCATAGCTTCAGCGGATCCCACGATTGTTTCGATTACAAGCTTAGTGGCAACACTCCTCGGCAATCCGATATGGACACCCGCATCAATCAGAGATTCAATAAAAAGGAAAACATACGCAGGCCCGCTGCCGCTCACCGCGGTAGCCATATCGATATATTTTTCATCCGCAAAATACTGCTCGGCGCCCATCGCAGCCAGGATAGAACGGGCCATCTCATGCTGCGGCACGGATAATTCCCCGGTAGACGTCCAGGCCGTCATACCCTTGCCCACCCGTGCCGGTGTATTCGGCATAGCCCTGACCACCAGCCGGTACTCCAAATGACGGCAAAGTGACTCGAGGCTTATGCCGGCCGCTATCGATATCACCAGTTGCGATTTCAATTGCCCCGCTATTTGCTTCATAACGGCAACGAGTTCCTGCGGTTTCACGGCAAGGACAACCGCATCCGCGCCGGTTACAGCCTGGCTATTATCACCCGTTACCGGTATCCCGTATTTCTTGGACAGGTGATCGCGGCTTTGCGCCGATACATCGCTGACAGTAATGTCCTGCTTGACGGACAGCCTCTTCCTGAGAATGCTCTGTACCACCGCTCTGCCCATGGTTCCACCGCCGACTATCGCAACTTTCATAATTCAACTCCTTTCGCC
>JAPLHJ010000041.1 GCA_026389675.1 Chloroflexota bacterium
GACCGGGTAACAGGCAAGGTTGATTTCTTCGATTCCACGCTGACGTCCAACGGCCGTGCCATGGTAAAGCGGCGGGATATAGCTTTCACGGACAATTATATAGATTTGGAGAGGGTTGACTACATAATATTCATCACCAGGCACAACGAGATAGTACCGCCCGTGGTCAAGCTTTCACAGGAGTGGGGATCGGCCTCTTTTATGCTGGGCGAATCGGTTGAGACTTCAGCAGGTGACCCGTCCGAAGCCGGGAAACAGCGCCGGGTGGTCGGCACCAATCCCTTCATCGTAGGGTCGGAGGAGGAGGAAGGCAACCTGTTCCTGAGTATCCTGAGGAAGAATCCGCACATGCAGTGCTACCTCTTGAATACCGGGAAGGTGGGCGGACTGACCGGGGGGCAGAAGGTAACCGTATTCGATTCGGTGAAAATCCTTGAGATGATAGCCCGTGATAAAATTACCTGGAAAAAGGACGACTACTGGGGATACGAAGTTCCGGTCGAGATACCCGGCCTCGATATGGGCCGCTTTGATTTGAACAATTATTACCCGAAGGAAAAAGTTACGGCATTGAGTAAAACCCTGAAGAGGGAGAGGTTGGCCTGGCTGTCTCAATTCGAGGGGCTTGACCCTGCCATTATCGGCGCCTTGAAACCGTAATAATCCATTTGACACACCGATTATAACGAAGCATTATTAAAATCTGATCAAGCAGGCCGTTATTCGCATCAAATGCTAAAGATCATCAGTCTCATGGCAGTCCTCATAATCCTGCTGCCGGCCTGCGCCGGGCCGGCCAACCAGGTGCAGGACAATCTCACGCGGAGCGGCAGCTCTTCTCAGCAGGGCAAACCCGCCACCGCGGCCGAGAATAATAGCGCTGCGGCTGTTGTCCCTTCGATCGATGTGAGCACGGAGCATATGCCAGTGGCGGATGATTATGACAGGGCGGTTGAGGCAGCCACGGGAGCGCTGGCAACGGCGCCGGATGATATCACTCTGAAAGAGAAGCTGGCTGATGCCTATATCGCCCGGGCCTGGTATTACAAAAGCAAACGCCTGAACCCCTATACCGTTACAGATTTATTCAAGGCCATAGAGATAGCGCCAAAATATTACCGGGCCCACTACGAACTTGGCCGCTTCCACAACAACCAGTGGCAATTCAGCATCGGTATATATGACCTTAATATAGCCCTTTCGCTTAAACCGGATTTCGCCCCGGCTTACAGCGAACGTGCCTATTCATATTATAAGAACCAGAAATATGAGCAGGCGCTGGCCGACGCCAATAAGGCTATAGAACTTGACTCCACCAATGCGCAATTTTACTGTACCAGAAGCCTGATCTATGTTGCTACGGGTAAACCGGGCCCGGCGATGGAAGATGCTGATAAGGCCGTTCAGATAGCGCCGTCGGATGCATTCTCCTACTATAACCGGAGCCTTGTTTATACGGCGGCCGGCAAGCCGGACCTGGCCACAACCGACCTGGAAACCACGCTCAAGCTTTCCCAGGATGACCTGCTGACCACCCGGGCCAATGCTGACCTGCAGAAACTGCAGAAGTGAAATCTTTAAATGTCGGACTCAGATCTTAACGATAAGAATTCCCTGCCCGGTACCAAGCGTATTGAGGCTCTGGCTGATGGTATTTTTGCCATCGCCATGACTATATTAGTATTGAATTTAAGTTTTCCACTTGTTGAAAGCAGCCCTCAAAGTCTGCTCAAAATGCTGTCCGGTCAGGTTACGGATTTTCTTAGTTACGGGTTAAGTTTCATCTTGCTTGCTATTTTCTGGATTATGCACCATCAACAGTTCCACTATATCCAGCGTACAGATAGCAAACATCTATGGATTAACATCTTTATCCTTATGTTTGTAGCACTGGTTCCTTTTTCCACGTCGATAATCGGCGATTATGGGGTGAACATGATTGCCGATGTTTTTTTCTCTTCCAATATTCTAATTATCGGCTTTCTGTTTCTGATTAATTGGGTGTATGCCACAGGTAAATATCGCCTGGTCAGGCTGGATCTTGACCGGCAAATCATTGTCAGGACGGTCTGGCGTATCTCAGTTATTCCAATAGTTTCACTGCTGGCTTTGATAGTATCTTTATTCAGCCCTTTTGGAAGCGTATGGCTTTTTGTATTTATTCCGATCATTCAGTTCCTCAGGCCTTTTCGAAACTCCTGACTATCGAGGCCTTTGTTGCCAAACCGGTTATGGTGGGTGAAATCCTCCACATCACGTCGCACCCTCAGGTATTTGGCCGGCTCAGAAACCGGATAGCCCAAACGGCAGGCAAATGCAATCTTCAGTTGTTTGGGGATATCGAGGATTCTCTTCACCTCTTTTGCTACCGGGTCCGCTCCGAGGACGCTCATTATGTGAAAACCGATGCCCAGGGAATTGGCCATGAGCCACATGTTTTCCATAACACAGCCAAGGCTTATAATGCCCAGGAAATCACCCTCCGAGGCAGGCGCCCTTTTATCAGGGTCGTAAACTACGATCAGCAGGACCGGGCCTGTCGGAAAAGACTTATCCAGGGGCCAAACAGCCTTTTTCTCAGCTTCACTCAGTTTAAAGTCCGGGTTTCTCCAGGATAGAGGAAACATGGCGCCGGAAATACCGACCTTCTTCCTGCGTAATTCCTCTTCGGAAAAGGATAGCTGCTTATAGTTTTCCCGGACAAAGATTTCGGATATCGGGCTTTTTATTTTCCCTATGTTTTCCAGGATTTTTTTATCGTCTACGATGACTATTTCATAATTTTGCATATTGTGAGCCGTGGGTGCCCAACGCCCGGCCTCTAAAATCTTCACTAAGTCCTCCTTTGCCACCGGGCGTTTAGCGTCGAAGGATATCCTCAGCGATTTTCTGGCCTTTATGAGCTTCAAGACGTCTTGCATAATAATCTCCTAATCGAAAAATATTTAGTAGATATTCCCTTTTCCTGTCAGGCGCCGGTTTTCAGAACGGCCCTGAAACGCACTTTTGCTGTTATCATTTTTTCGTAGGCCAGTGCGGCTTGTTCCAGTGGAAAAACTTCAATCATAGGCAGGGCTCCGGAGATGACGCTAAAATTCAGGGCGTCTTCCGATTTGTCTTTGGCCGGTCTGGCAATCCATCCCCGTATCGAAACTCTTCCCCCCAGCAACTGACCCGGCGTAAATTGTATTGGTTCGCCTGATGCAGCAACAACTATCAACTGGCCATCAAAACCCAGTCCATTTATAACTTGCGAAATAGCTTTGCTGTTTGGAGCCGTAGCCAGAATAACCCGTGCCCCGCCAAGTTTTTTGAGTTCAGCTGCTGGATTCAAAGACTCGGTGTCAATATACACATGCGCACCAAGTTTATAAGCCAGCTCTTCCTTATCTTTACCGCGCGACAATGCCACGGTTTTAAAACCAAGCTTTCTGGAAAACTGTATTCCCATATGTCCCAGTCCTCCTATGCCCTGGATCGCCACCAAATCACCACCCCTGGCTATGCTATTGCGCAGGGCTGTAAAAGTAGTTCTGCCGGCGCATAGCAGAGGTGCTGCTTCGAAAGAGTTAAGCTCATCGGGAATAATTGTCATCGCCTGCTGTGGCGCCACCATATATTCGGCATAGCCGCCATCAAATGAAATTCCGGTTGTTAAAAAGCTTGCGCAGTTTCCGGGATCTCCCTTTCTGCAAGCATCACACTTAAGGCAAGGCCCTCCATGCCATCCAACTCCGACCCGCTGGCCAATCGCCCAAAAAGAAATGTCAGGACCCAGTTTGTCAATTGTTCCTACCACTTCATGTCCAGGTACTCTGGGATACTTGATACCGAGGAAATGCCCCTCTTTTACCACGGCATCTCCATGGCAAATGCCACAGGCCTGGACTTTAATGCGTACTTCGTTCTCCCCTGGTTCGGGGATTGCCTTTTTAATCAATTCGAAATCGGCGCCCGGCGCACTAATTTGAACAGCCCTCATTAATGACATTAAAATTAGCCCTCCTTTCCCTATAAATATGAGCTGTACCAAGTTTGAAGATTTTCAGCCCTGCCGATGCATAAATTGTAACACTCCCTGCCATGTGGCTGATATGAATTATCACAATATCTGTGGATGAGTGGATTGCCTATAACAACAATATCCGCCCCGGTCTCAATTTATTGACTGGCAAAGCCTCATGTGCTACAAATAACCCGGTTTTAACGTTATTGATCAGGATAAAGATGACGGAAAATGAACCCCGCAAAATTAATTGGCTTAAATTAGGCATCATCTTTTTAATTTTTGCGGTATTCAGCGTAGCTTTGGCTTACGCAACTCAAATTCTTTTACAGAACATCCACCTCCCATTATATAAGTATGAACTGGCGGCGTACTTAACAATTTTCGTTGTTGCCATAGTGGTTAACCTTTCACTGGTACCCTTGCCATTTGTAGTATCTATAATGATTGTTGCCGCTTCCAGGTGGAATCCCTGGCTGGTTGCACTTTCAGGCAGTCTGGGCGCCAGCCTCGGTGAAATGAGTTATTATTACCTCGGATTTATAAGTAAGAAAGTGGCGGTGCCTGATGATATTATCGGGTACGCCAAAGTAAAAGGCTGGGTTGAGAAATATGGGATGTGGGCAATAGCCTTTTTGTCTTTTCAACCGGTATTGCCTATTGAAATCGGCGGACTGGTTGCCGGGCTGACCAGGTACCCATTATATAAGTTTCTGATTGCCCTCTGGATTGGCAAATTTCCTAAATATATCATCCTTATTTTCCTGGGTTCCGCTGTACTGCATATATTTCCTATGCCTCATCTTAACTGGTTACCGTTTTAACCGGACCAAGAATGAACGGATAGAACTCATAGGTTCTATGCTTCGATGGTCTCAACGCAGGTTGTCACCAATTTCACTGCCAACCCCTCATTTATCAATCCCGGACGAGCCACAGAGAGTCAAATAAATACAGGGTTTATTCGTGTCTCAGTGATTCGATCGGATCGAGGCCCCCGGCCCGGAAGGCCGGATAGGTGCCGGACAGCAATCCCGTTCCGATGGATACACCGAGCGCGATAAAGACGATGCTATATGAAATTTCCGGTGTGACCTGTGTTTGCCCCAAAGTTATCTGGCCCATGGCGTGGGCGACTCCCACCGCCAACCCCAGGCCGATCAAACCCCCGGTCAGGCTCAGGGCGGCCGCCTCAATGAGGAACTGGATCAGGATGTCTCTCCTCCTGGCGCCGATAGCTTTGCGAATGCCTATTTCCCTGGTCCTTTCCGTGACAGAGACCAGCATGATATTCATGATGCCTATGCCGCCTACGATCAACGATATAGCGCCGACCGCTCCCATGAAGAGTGAGAAGGCGGCCAGCGTCGCCTGCATGCTGTTGAGAGTCTCGCGCATGTCGGTAATGCTGAAATCATCCGCGGCGCCGGTCCGGATAAAATGCCTGGCGCGCAACACGGCGGTCACCTGAGCTATGGCGGTGTCCACCTGGTCCGGTGTGGTAGCCTTCACGCCTATTTGCTGGACCACATCCCCGCCTGTTATCTTGGATTGCATGGTTGTCAGGGGCATTAATACGTAGCTGTCCCCGGCGAAGCCGCCGAACTTTTTACATGTCCCTACCACCTGGAATTTCATTCCAGAGATGCGTATGTAGTTGCCGACGGGCGACTGCGCGCCTGTTCCGAACAGGTCGATCACAGCCTGGTAGCCCAGGACCACCACATTAGCCCTGTCGGTCACATCCTTGTCGGTAAGGAACCTGCCCTGGTCCATCTGGTAGTTGCGTATCTGTAAAATGATCGGCAGGATCCCCATAGTCTGCTCATTGGCATTATTATTGCCGTAGGATACGGTTCCCCTGCTGGTGCGCGTCGGTGACACAACGCTCACGGCCGGGACCAGTTTCTTATCCTGGAGCGCCGTTACGTCCTCGTTGGTGAGCGGACGTATACCGCCGACTACTGTCTTGGATGGTGCGCTGGATATGTAGAGTGCGCTGGCCCCCATATCGTTGAAAGTCTTGGTCATGCTGGTCTGGAATCCCTGGCCCAGGGCGACCAGCAACACGACTGCACATACGCCAATCACGATGCCCAGCATGGTGAGCGACGATCTCATTTTATTGGCAAATATCGATTGCCAGGCGGTTCTAAGGCTTTCCCAGATGCTCACCGCTTTTTCTCCTCGATTATTTTGCCGTCCCTGACATAGATGGTCCGCTGCGTGTAGGAGGCGATATCTTCTTCATGTGTAACAATGACTATGGTTATGCCCTTCTTATTCAGTTCCGTGAACAAGCTCATGATACTGTGGCTGGTGGCCGTATCCAGATTGCCGGTCGGTTCGTCGGCCAGGATCACCTTCGGGTTATTTATCAGTGCACGCGCGATGGCAACGCGCTGCTTTTCGCCGCCGGACATCTCGCTCGGCAGGTGTTTGGCCCTTACCGCGATGCCCACTGCTTCGAGCGCTGCCATGGATCGCTGGTGGCGGTGGTTTTCGCCGGAATATATTAGCGGCAGGGCTACGTTCTGCTGGGCAGATATCTTGGGCAAGAGGTTATAAGACTGGAAAACGAAGCCCAGTTTTGCGTTCCTGATTTTGGCGAGCTGGTCGTCGTTCAGGCTGGCCACGTCTACCCCGTCTAAACGGTAAATCCCTGATGTCGGGCGATCCAGGCAACCGATTATGTTCATCATGGTGGATTTTCCCGAGCCGGAATGGCCCATGATGGATACCATTTCGCCCTCATCGCATTTGAAAGAGATATCGTCAAGGCCGGTAACCTTCAGTTCTCCCGTATCATAAATCTTGGTCAGGTGAGTTAACTCGATCATTTTCTTAAATCCATCTTAATATTAAACGTAATCATTGTCCGGTCAGCGCAGGGCGCGGAAGCCTCCTCCTCCCTGCGTATTAGTCGGTGCATTGACAGAGTTGCGGTCGGTGATGGCCACAACTTTGTCCCCTTCCTGCAATCCCGACTGTGCCTCCACATACTCAGTGTTTTGTACCCCGATGGTAATTTTTCTCCTCTCGGGCTTGCCGGTTTGCGCGTTCTCGACCATTACAAAGGACCCGCCTCGCATATTAAGGACCATCGATACCGGCACCAGCAGTACGTTTTTCGCACTGGCTGCCGTGATCGTTGCCGTGGAGGTCAGCCCGCCCCTGAGAGTTACGTCGGTCGGGTCAAGCGCTATGAAGACAGTGAACTTGACCACCGACCCTGACAGTGCGCCGAAGGGCGATATGAACTGTACCTTGCCGGTAAACGTCTTATTGGGGAAGGCGTCAACTGCTATTGTGGCCGGTTGACCCTGCGTCACCTTCAGTATGTCGATCTCGTCCACCAGCCCGGTAAACCGCACATAACTGGTATCCACCAGGGTTATGGCATTGGTCGATGAGTAGTTCTGCGCGGAGGTGACGGTGGAAACCTTGGCGTCCACCTGGACAATGGCCCCGTCGACCGGAGCTATGATGGCATTCTGCATAATGGTCTGCTTGGCGTTGTAAAGGTTGACCTCCGCGCTCTGCAGGCTCAGGTTATACTGCTGCAGTGTCTGCCAGTTGATGCCCTGGCCAGTCTCAAATATGAGGGTCTGCGTCTCCAGCACGTCGCGCGCCACTTGCAGGTTCAGCTTACCGATGTAAAGCCGCTTGGCGGCTTCCACAGGGTCGGCGCCGTCGCTGTTTATATAGCTCTTGAGGTCCTGCACGGAGCGCAACGAGGACTGCAGGAAATCGGCGCTGCTGTAGGTGTCGGCGAACTCGAAAATCATGCGGCTGTGGATGCTGATGGTGCTCCTGGCCTGTTGACCCACGTCGGAGACCTGCTGTACCAGAGCGTCCAGTGCCGCCCCCATCTTCTTATGGTCACCGGCCTTAATTTCCTGGCTGGCGTCGACCAGCTTCTGCTCGTAGCCCTGCAGGTAGCTTATTACAGCGGCGTAATCTGCCTGTATGGGCTTGGAACTACCGGCATTCGGGTCGGGTGTCCACAACGAATTTGTCTTGGCCCCGGCCAGCACAGCCGCGTTGGGCCTGGTGCTGATGAGGTCCTCGCATACCTGGATATCATAATATGTCATGACCAGCCAATATCCGGCGTTCTGGTAGTCTCCCTGGTTGAAATAGCTTTGCGCGGCGGCGATATCCGTTTCAGCTTCATCGGCCATGCGCGCTATGCTCAGGTCCGGGTAGTTGTAGGGCAGGTGGTCCGGGCTGCACCCAAGCGTGATGTTATTCTGCGCCGTCTGTATGCTGAACAGAGCGGACTTTATGGCGTCGATCTGCAGTGACGGGTCCTGCATGGCGAGCAGCGCGCCCTCGTGAACGTAATCCCCTTCCTGCACAAATACACGTATGACCTGTCCCTGGGTCCCGAACTTCAGGCTGTATTGATTCGGCATGCTCAGGTTGCCGTCGGTGGACACTATAACGCTGAGATCGCCGCGTTTGACTTCCACCGGCTGGCCCGCTGCCGCGGCGGTACGGTTGTCGCTGATGCCACTGCTGCAGCCGGACAGGACAAGGGCGGACAGGCCCATTGCCGTTATGACCGTAACGATCTTTCTATTCTTCATAGTGTAATTTTCCTAAGGTGGGCCTTAGCCTCCCGGCCGGCCGCCTCCTCCGCCGCCTGCCGGCGGTCCGCCTCCTCCGCCTCCGCCACCCGGTCCGAAGTTTGGCCTTGTCGTGGGGGCTCCTGCCGCCGATTCCTGGATTATCACCCTATCGCCTTCATTCAAGCCGGTTTCGATCGCGGCCATCTGCTGGTTCTGCAGACCGAGCGTTACCGGCATTTTCTCTGTTTTGTTGTCACTGGTCATGACAGTTACAAACGAGCCATCCTTGGACGTGGTAATGGCCGTCAGAGGCAGCACCAGCGCATTCTGGACGCTGGTGACCGCTATCTCGGCCGTGGAGGTCAGAAGGCCTTTTAACGGCACATCGGTGGGGTCCAGCAGGATGGTGACGTTAAACCTCACCACGCCGTTGCTGTCGGGTGTGCCATAAGGAGAGATGAATGAGACCTTGCCTGTGAACGTCTTATTGGGCACGGCATCCACCGTGATGGTGGCCTTTTGCCCCGCCTTGATCTTGGTGATGTCTATCTCGTCAACCTGCCCCTTGAACTGCAGTTGCGAAGTGTCCACGATCATGATGTCGCCTTTCGACGCGTAGTCTATCTGTGAGAGCACGTCGTTGCCCCTCAAGTTCACCGCCACCACGATCCC
>JAPLHJ010000245.1 GCA_026389675.1 Chloroflexota bacterium
CCCAGGCTCAATGCCGTGATGAATGTCGAGCTTCCGCTCATCTACAACGGCACGGGTAACCGGCACAAAAGGGCTGTGGAAGCCATGGAAGCCGTGGGTATTGCCAAACGGGCGCATCATAAACCCAGTGAAATGTCAGGAGGCGAGCAGCAACGGGTGGCGATTGCGCGCGCCCTCGTCAATGATCCTCCGCTGATACTGGCTGATGAGCCCACCGGAAACCTTGATACAAAAACCAGCCACAGCATCATGGAATTCCTGCAGGATCTGAACAGGAAAGGCATAACTATTGTCATTGTCACGCATGAGGAAGACATCGCCAGCTACACAAAGCGCACCATCTACCTGCGTGACGGCAGCATAGTCAACGAAAAAACAAGATGAGCATCCTCGAATACCTCCTTTCGGCCTGGCAGGCCCTGTCATCCAACAAATTGCGGTCATTCCTTACCATCCTTGGCATCGTAATAGGTGTGGGCGCGGTAGTCTTTTTGGTCTCGTTCGGCAGGGGTCAGCAGAAGCAAATGACTACCATTTTTGAGAATATGGGCGCTAACGCCATATATGTTTCAGGCTCGACCCGCCAGACGATGGGCGGTGTCAGGCCGGAGGGCACGCTTACGGCGGAAGACGCGGACGCGCTTATCAATAACAACAAGGCGCCGGCCGTCGCAGCCGTAGCGCCACTGTACTCCAAGATGCTTAAGACTGTATATGGCAACCAGATAAGGACCATCAATACTATGGGCTCGACCATGGCTATTCAAAGGATATTGAATTATATAATTGCCAGGGGCAGCTTTTTCAATGATGAGGATATCCGCAGGGGCACCAGTGTCGCCATACTGGGCGACCAGGCAGCCAAAGACCTGTTCGGCGCCGCCAACCCGGTCGGAGAGACTTTGCGCATCGGCGGCAGAAAATTCGACGTCATCGGCGTCTGCGAAGCGCGCGGAGGATTCATGGGGGGCAGCGCAGACAACTTTATCATGATCCCTCTTTCAACCATGCAATCGAGGTTTGGCATCGAAACGACGCCGCAAGGCCATCCCGTGCAGACCATCGTAGTAGAGGCTGCCAGTACCAGCCTCGTCAATACCGCCAGGGACCAGATAACCGAGGTCATCAGGCAAAGGCATCATGTGAGGGAGGACGAAGAGAATGATTTCACCGTTATCGATATGCAGGAGATTTTGAAGAGGATGGACCAGTCCATGGCGGTCTTCCAGGTATTCATGGCCAGTGTTGCCAGTATCTCATTGCTGGTAGGCGGCATCGGCATTATGAATATCATGCTGGTTTCAGTGACCGAACGGACCAGGGAGATAGGCGTACGCAAAGCTATCGGGGCCAAACGCCGGGATATCCTGATTCAATTCCTGGTAGAATCTGCCATGTTAAGCCTGACAGGCGGCATCATCGGGCTTATGCTGGCCGGGCTGGGTTCCCTGGCAATTAAAGGACAGATGATGAATAATATGCCGGTCAGTGCGCCCATATCCGCTGATATTGTCATTATGGCCCTGCTGGTGGCAATCCTCACCGGTATCATCTCGGGCACCTACCCTGCATTCAGAGCAGCCAAGCTTGATCCCATAGAATCATTGCGGCACGAATAGAATCACCTGCCCTGGATCAACGAGAGGAATTCGGAACGGGTTACCGGCCTTTTCTCAAATGCTCCCCGCATAGCAGAAGTGATTACATTGCTGCCCGGCTTTTTAATACCCCGCATCACCATGCAAAGATGCTCGGCCTGTATCACCACCGCCACGCCGTCCGGATTCAACGACCCCATGATGACGTCAGCGATCTGCTTGGTCATCCTCTCCTGCAACTGCAGCCTTCTTGAGAATATCTCCACCACCCTGGCTAACTTGCTGACCCCGACTACCCTGCCATTCGAATTGGGGATATAGCCGATATGCACAACGCCGTAAAACGGTAAAAAATGATGTTCGCACATAGAATGGAAGGGGATATCCCGCACGATAACCATTTCGTGATGCCCGGCCGAGAAGCCGGTGGATAGCACCTCACCTGCATCTACCGCCATCCCGGAGAACAGCTCCGCGTACATCTCAGACAGCCTTTGGGGAGTATCTACCAATCCTTCGCGGGATGGATCATCACCGATGGCCTCAATGATCTCGCGCGCAGCCTGCTTTATCTTATCTGCATCCAACATAATTACCGATATCCAGCCCTCCGCTTAACGTTTTCCATATTTATTCCGGTCTAGCACCTTTATCGAATTCTTATCCGCCGCGCAATATGTTTCAGCGCCCAGGTACAATACCGGCTGCAATAGATTCAAATCAATTATGCCATTTTCCTGAAAAAGCTCCCCTGCAATATGCACTGCAACAATTTCCCCGATAATCCATGCATGATCACCGAAAAGCCTGTTATCAACGACTTTGCACTCATAGGCGGCATAGGCATCCTGCAATATCGACACTTCTGTTTTGATAGCAGAATCTTCCCCTATATTGAACTCGGTAAATTTGTCCGTAAAGCTTCCGCTGCTTCCCCCCACGGCCGCAACAGTTGCTGCCTGTCCCTGTGGCAAAAAGTTTATGCCGAATTGCTTGCTATCACTTATCATTTGGTAGGTATAACGTTTAGGAGATATAGCAATGCCGTAAAGCGGTGGGTTAAAGGAAACCGGGCTGTGCCAGGCCGCGGCCATGGCATTTTTCCTTCCCGCAGAGCTAACGGTAACAATAGCAGCCACCCGTGGATAATGCTGATAGAAGGCCCCAATATCTTTCCCAACAACCTTTAGCATAGTTAACCCTCCTTCGGGAGCGGATATTTACTTCTTCAAGCCGAGGTGTTTCTCTATAACCTCAAGATCAGCCGGCAACTCCGGAAATGGTTTAACATACTTGGTGGGAATATCCGGGTCTTTAAGGCCATTACCCGTCACGACGCAAACGACTTTTTTACCTTTATAGCTCTTACCCTGCCTGAGCATTTTCAGCAGACCGGCCAGGGGAGCGGCCGATGCTGGCTCTCCGAAAACACCTTCTTTGCCGGCCATCAATTTGTATGCCGCCAGTATTTCATCATCAGTGACACTATCAATTATGCCTCCCGACTCGTCCCTGGCAGCAACTGCTGATTTCCAGCTTGCAGGATTACCGATGCGGATTGCGGTGGCAATGGTCTGCGGCGCTTCGATAATCATATTCTTGACTATCGGCGCTGCTCCCTCCGCCTGGAATCCCATCATTACCGGCGTTTTGTCAACTTTGCCGTTATTCTTCCATTCAGTAAAGCCCTTCCAGTAGGCCGTGATATTACCTGCATTGCCGACGGGGATAAAAAGGAAATCCGGCACACATCCAAGGTCATCGATAATTTCGAAAGAAGATGTCTTCTGCCCCTCGATGCGGTAGGGATTCAGGGAATTAACCAATGTAATGGGGTACTTTTCGGCAAGGGTCCTGGTCACTTTGAGAGCCTGGTCGAAATTTCCCTCGACAGCAATTATTTCAGCGCCATAGGCAATGGCCTGGGCCATTTTACCAATAGCTATCTTTCCCCTGGGAACAAGGATGATGACTTTTAAGCCGAAGCGTGCGCCATACGCCGCGGCAGACGCGCTGGTGTTACCGGTTGAAGCACAAATAGCCTGTTTGCTTCCCCCTTCAATTGCCTTGGCCATAGCCATCACCATGCCCCTGTCCTTGAAGGACCCGGTGGGATTGCATCCTTCCAGCTTGAAATAAAGTTCCCCGACGCCAAGTTCCCTGGCAAGGTTCACGGATTTCACCAGCGGAGTTTCACCCTCGCCAAGAGAAATCATGGGTGTCTTAGCCGTTATGGGTAGATAATCTTTGTGCTTTTGCAGTACGCCTCTAATCATAATTAAATAGCCTCAACTCGTATGAAGTTACTTATCTCTTTGACAACGCCCAGTTTATTTATAACCTTTATGGCTTTTTGCACTTCGTTTTCACTGGCTGGATGGGTCATAATAACTATCTCCGCCGTCCTGGTTGAAGGGTCTGATTCCTTCTGGATTACAGAGGCTATGCTTATCATATGATTGCCCATAACAGCGGATATCTGTGCCAGGACGCCGGGCTGGTCAAGTATCTCCATGCGGAAATAATACCTGGTCTGGATATCCGAAATCGACTGAATACCTGAGGTTTTTTCAGGTATAAAGCGGGGCGCATTATCACGCCTGGCATTAATATTCTGTGCAATATTTATTATATCAGCAATCACCGCGCTGGAAGTTGCAGATGGGCCCGCGCCCTGCCCATAAAACAGCACATTGCCTACCAGGTCGCCGATAACATAAATCGCATTATAAACACCATCCACTTTAGCCAGCAACGATTCAGCCGGGATAAGCACCGGGTGAACTCTGGCTTCCACCAGTTTGCCGGAGCGCTTGGCAATAGCCAGCAGCTTAATCGCGTATCCAAATTCGCTGGCATAGCGGAAATCCCGCGGATTCAACCTGGATATCCCCTCGTAGAAGACCTCCTCGAAGTTGACATCCATATCAAAGCCCAGCGATGTCAGGATGGCCAGCTTGTAGGCAGCATCAAGTCCGCCGATATCATTGGCCGGATTCGCTTCCGCATAACCGAGCTTCTGCGCCTGTTTCAACGCGACGTTAAAATCCAGGTTATCGTGAGCCATCCTGGTCAAAATGTAATTTGTTGTCCCATTCAATATGGCATAAATAGCCTGGATGTCATTAGCTACAAGGTCGCGCTGGAACGGCGATATAAGCGGTATGCCTCCGCCCACACTCGCTTCAAATCGCAACCCAACATGGTTCTGCTGGGCCAGGGAGAGTAACTCTGTTCCATGTTTGGCCATCACTTCCTTATTGGCCGTCACAACATGCTTCCCATTCTTTAATGCCTCTTTGATATAGTCAACAGCCGGGTGCTCGCCGCCGATCAATTCAATTACAATATCGATATCACTGTTATATACAACCTGGCGGTAATCAGCGGTAAACACGCTTTGCTGCAGGCCGGGCAACGCGTGCTTTGAGGTGTCCGTTTCCGCCACCATTTTGAGCGACAGCGGACTCCCGGCCTGGCGCGCCAGCGTCTTACTCTTGGCAAGCAGGTTGCCCGCCACCCCACTGCCGATAGTCCCCATACCCAGCAAGCCGATATTCACCGCACGTTTTTTCTGCAATGTCCTACTGGCTCCTGCCCTTAAGTACTTTTGCAACCGCGAAGTCTTTCTGTGTCTGATCCAGCTTGTTTTCCACCTTGGCACTATCCATGAGGCCCTTAATCCAGGCGCTCAAACACTCCTCTGACAACGCCTGCTTGATGTTATCTGCCAGCGGCCTTTCCTGTTTATTTAACACCTGCACCAGCCAGTATCCACCCTTGGTTTTCACGCTGTTATCTGTGATTACATTACTGATTTTGCCTTTTTCAAGAGTAGCCAGGATGCTGGCCAACTGGCTCTTATCAACTCCAGGCACTATCCAATCGAGGTTCCCTCCCTCATCCTTGCTGGCATGTTGCGAATACTGTTTTGCCAGGGTATCCCAACTCTCGCCATTGATTAACCTGAGCCTGACAGATTCAGCATCATCTTTGGATGAAAACAATATACCCCTGGCGTGCACGCCCTTGGTATCATCCTTATCAAGCACCTCAATTACCCAGTATCCAAAAGGCTTTTCCATATTTTCGTCAAATATAGGGTCACTGATTGCCTTTGTATCCAGTTTAAAAATCACGTCTTTCAGTATGGAGCCTTTAAGCGTATCTAACGCCTTATCCTCATAGCCCATGGGGATCCAACCCAGGTAGCCTTTCTTTGACTGAGTAACACTATCTATGGAAAGCATGGACGCCATAGTCGAGAAATTATCGCCCAGTAAAAGCTTCTGCCTGCGGTCTTCAGCCATAAACTTCGTTTCAAGCAGCATAGCCTGCACTTCAGCCTGCTCAACCGTGGCGGGCTGCTGGGGCAGGCATTGCTGTTCGTTATATTTCCGGGTTATTACTCTCGCTTTCATCATATCCGTGCTGACATTATTAGCAGGCAATTTCAGCAGTTCTATTTCCTTGCTAACCTCATCATCGCTGTAAGTTATATTGGCTGTCGGGGCGCCTTCTATCACTACCGCAGTCTGCGGTATAGCCTGGGCGACAATGTCCACATAATATTTAACCATTTCACTGCTCTGCCCCTTGGTATAGGCATCCAACATTTTAATATAGTAATCCATATCAAATGATTTATCGTTGACCGTAATAGCTACCTGCTGGTACGGCATTACCTGTTCGGCATATAGCCAATAGCCGATAATTCCCAGGACAGCGGCTATGATACAGGCCGTGGCAATCGTAATAATCCGTGAAAGCTTTTTCTCCTTCTCCCACCTTGTAACCTGGTGCTTGGTCGGTTTTCTAACTGTTTTTTCTTTTCGGTGTTTTCCAGCCAATTCAGAATCCTCTCGTTATTAAAATAAATTGAGGCAATTTTCATTGCCTGCGAATGCCCAAATATGATAACATATTTTCGTTTCACGAACACGGGGTGTAGCGCAGCCTGGTAGCGCACCTGAATGGGGTTCAGGTGGTCGTCGGTTCAAATCCGACCACCCCGACCAACTTAGCCTCTTTAACTATTTCTGTTTGACTAACTGAATTTCACAGTATAAGTCGTATTGGTTACAGGCATCATTGCTACGCTTGGTTCCCTCAATATTGCTTCAATAAAAAGTATTTTACACCGGCAATAAAAAAGAGCTGACTCTGCAGAGCCAGCTCTTTACATTTTCAGGAAAAAATATGCTATAAAACCACCTTCCCGAGTTCTTTCAAGCCGGCATCCAGGCCACGTCCGAACAACTTCAGTTTAATCGGCTCACCGTTGCCATATTTTCTATATA
>JAPLHJ010000133.1 GCA_026389675.1 Chloroflexota bacterium
CATATGCACTGATTGCCAATAATACGTTCGGCTCTGCACGCAAGTCGGTAACTATTACGGTTACCGGTGCTCTACCGGCCATAGCCAGTTTCGGTGTTGACAAAGACAGTATCATTACAGGTCAGTCGGCTACATTATCATGGAGCGTTACAGGTGCAACCTCGGTTTCTATCAGCCCCGGTATCGGACCTGTATCCTTGACCGGGACGGAAAGCGTATCACCGGCTTCAACCACTGCATACACGCTAACTGCCTCCAATGACGCTGGCAATTCCACCGCGTCGGCCACGCTTAAGATAACTTCATCAAAAACACCTATTATAACCACTTTCAGCGCCAGCCCGGACTCCATTAAATCCGGCGAGGTGTCAACTTTGACGTGGGATATTATCGGCGCAAAATCAATTAATATCAGTCAGGGCATCGGTGGTGTTGCGTCAAAAGGTTCTACACAGGTAACGCCCGCTACAACTTCTACCTATACGTTGACGGCTGATAGTGACTACGGCACAGAAACTAAGTCGATTACGGTTACGGTGGATACATCGAATGTAACAGGCAGGACCGGCACGGCGATCACGAAAGACCCGCCTGCTATAAATACTTTCTCCGCCAATAAGAATTCGATTACGTCGGGAGATAATATAACCTTGACCTGGGCCGTTAGTGGGGCAAGGACAATATCGATCAGCCCGGATGTTGGTGATGTGCCATCTTCAGGTTGGATGATGGTAATACCCTTTGCCACCACTACCTATAAATTGTCCGCTGTCAACACGTTCGGCACGGAAACTGCAGAAGCTACGGTCACAGTGAATACGTTAACCGATGGAACAGCACCGCTAATAAGATCCTTTACTGCCCAGCCCAGCAGTATTCACGGGGGTGGATCATCAAGCCTCTCCTGGGATATCAAGGGGGCAACTGTCTATACCATCAATCAGGGTATCGGCATTCCGGCTTCAAAACCGCAGCCGGTATCACCCGCTGAAAACACAACCTATACGCTGACCGCCATAAATAGTTACGGCACTGATAATGCGACCGCTACCATCACTGTAATTCCCTGAAATTTATTCCTTTATCAATGGTTACGGCATCGATAAATGTTGATTGAGGTACGCATTGGGCCCGGTAAACGGAAGCTGACGCAGTCCATTCTTCAGGTTAACCGGCTCAGCGGGACGCCGGTGGACAAAATACACAGGGTTCCGCATGTATCCCTGTATGGCAGTTTTTCGGCAGACTACAGGCAGGTGGATCGTGTCAAAGAGGTCCTGCTATCTGTCGGCAAGAAATATTCTATTCTGCCCTACCTGATCGATGGTTTTCGCTGGATCAACGGCAGGAATGGCAGGGTCGTCTATTTCAATATCGTGCCTTCGCCCGAGTTCAAGAAATTCCGCCAGGAACTGGCGCAGCGGCTGCGCAGGATTGTGCCCGAGACAAAGCCTTTTGATAAAGAGGAAGATTTCTTATTTCATTCTACCCTGGCCTATAAGCTGGATAGCAGGGAGTTCGAACGGATATGGCCTTACCTGTGCAGCGACAGGTCGTTAGCACCGAAATTTTCCGCTCATACGCCGGATGCTGAAGATCACCACATGCGGTATTTTTATTTGCCGCTGAACGCCCTGAGAGTTACCTTCCTGAACGATCAATCTAAAATACTCTGTGAATATGATTTCCTTCAGCAGAGGTTGCTTTCCAGATCAGAATCCCTGGACTCAGGAGAATGGGGCAGGACTTTGAAGCTATTCCGGATTATCAAGGGTATCGAAGGCGCCAGGCCGGGGGCTGACCGGATGCCGCCCTACGTTAGCAGTGATTTGCACCTGGACCATTTAAAGATAATTGAATATTGTGCAAGGCCGTTTGTTTCCTCGAACGTCGATGAGATGAATAGCGTACTGGTGGACAACTGGAATAATATTGTTGGCAATGATCTTGTTTATTTTCTGGGCGACCTGTCTTTTGGAGAAGGTTCAAGATTGGCAAGCTACTGGCTGGGGAGGTTAAGAGGAAAGAAACATTTTATCAGGGGCAGTCACGACGCCGATATCCGGGATGCAGGGGAATACGAAATAATAAAATGCGGCAGGTATGCGTTCTTGCTGGCTCACGATCCCGATAGGTTGCCCATAGACTGGAACGGCTGGGTTATCCACGGGCACAAGCACAACAACGATATGAAAGACTATTGTTTTATTAACGGTGACCGGAAGACAATCAACGTGTGCCCTGAACTGGTGAACTACAGGCCTGTGAGCCTCAACTTTCTGGCCTCGCTGAAGTTGAGCTCCATCCGGAGAATGGACATGATAGACAGCGTCCCGGTAATGAGGTAACTGTTGCCTGCAGGCCTACATCGGTTTGAGGATCACTGCTTTAAGTGCTTTATGTTATGCCCGGCGCTGGGGACTTAAATGCATTCCCTGTGAAATCTATTAAGCGGTATGCACCGGCGTCCGTATTGATCTATGATTAAATTAAACATGACCGGTAATAGGGAGGTAATAATGGCAGGATTCAGTCAACCACGGCGGAGCAGTCGGCAACTGTGGCTAATTTGCGCGGTCTTATTTTTGATCGCGTTTATTGCAGGTTCAGCTTTTTCCTGCATGAGTAGTCCATCCCCATCACAACCCGCCATAGAAGATCTGAAGTTGCCTTCGCATGGTGACGCAGCTCTGCTCACGGGTGTTATATCTCCTCCTGATGAAGGACGTGATCACATATGGCCGGACCACCCGGTCGAATACCGGACGATGCCGCCGGCGTCAGGGCCGCATTTCCCGGATCCCACGGCCCCGGGGTTCTATACTGAACGGCCTGCATTCGGATACCTGGTGCACAGCCTGGAGCATGGTTCGGTCGTCATCTACTACGATCCGGCTCAACTTTCACCTGAAATCGAGAAAAGCTTGAGGGCATTTATCAAGGCAAACAGTGATACTGAAATTGGAATTGTAGCGGTTCCGGACGCAGATTTTAAATATCCTTTTATACTTACCGCCTGGGATAAGATGCTTAAGCTTGATAAGTACGACCCCCGGGTTGTAAGTGCTTTCCTGGCGGAGTACCTGGGACGAGGGCCTGAGTCACCGGGCCGTTGAGTCATAACTCCAATGAAATGCTCTATTTTCTGCCGGCCGGACAGACTGCGATGCAAATGCCGCAGATTTCGTCTTTGTTCTGGCCCGTAGCAGCCAGTGATATCTCCTTTGCTTTATCCCGGCATTTGTAGGCGTCGTAGAACTCATCGCGGTCAACTTTTATGTTCCACAGCTTGCCCGTGGCCGCCCTGGCCGGGCATGCTTCAACGCAAACGTTGCACTTGCCGCACCTGCTGCTATCTATGGTAGGCTCCAACGGCTTCAGTGGAAAATCGACCAGTATGGATGCCAGTCTCAACCTGGGGCCGAATTTTACTGAGACGAACAGGTCGCTTTTGCCGATCCAGCCCAGGCCCGCCCGGGTGCCCACCATCTTGTGTGAGAAATAGTGCCGCAGCGTCCGTGTGTACTCGGGAGACCGGTACAACTGGTTAGACGTGGGCGTAATTGCAAGGCTTCTGACCCCGAGTGCATTTATCTTTGCAGCCAGGTTTGTCACCAGGCCCAATAAATAGACATTGGTCTCTTTATACAGTCTGTAGTATTCCATGTTGGTACCTGTGATAATCGAGTCGATGATGGCATCGTCGAGCTTTCTACCTATGCTGATGCCATAGCTGTAGCCTTTGAACCGCTCATGCAGCAGGCCGGATAGGTCGGCCAGTCCCCATATGTGCTGGCCATCGTCAGGTACAGTCTGACGCATCAGTTCTACGATTTTACTCTGCATTTAACCTTGCACATCCTCGAATTATTCAGCGATATCGCACGTTTTGTCCTAACAGCATAGCCGGTTTCGATCGGATTATGCAATACCGGATATTACTCAACAAATCTTGCGGCTAATTGTCCTGCATATTCCGTCATCGCCGGAACGGTGATAAAATGATTGCCAATTGATTATATTTAATGCATCGTTTTGTCCGGGATAGAAATTAGCTTGTGAATGGGAGCATAGTATGAATAACAAAGTGGCTTATCAGGAGGCCAGAGAATTTTTCAATATTTTATCGTTATATGAAGAGCCCACGGGTATATATTACTCCGACCGGAAACCGGCCGAATGTATTACTCCCAAAAAGGCGCATCTGCCGACGTTTGAGGAGGAGAAACGCGGAGTAGCGGATTATAGAGAAGCTTTAAGTGCCAATTCGTGTATTTTCCAGGGAGTGTTGCGAGCCCGGAAAACCCGGACGGCCGCCTGTTTTGACCGCGAGCATTATGGTTGTCTGGGCGGAGCTTTTGCACTCGGGTTCAATAAGCCTCAACTCGAGGTGGTGACTCATTATGTATCCACCGGATTCCCGGGCTTTCACGAAGGTGAGCGCTATTCAGAGTCACCGGAGATGGCGAGTCTCTTTTTCGAGCTTGTCGATCCGCAACCGGCTCCGGCGGAATACATTATATTTAAACCCCTGAGTCAATTTTATGAGGATGATGTACCCGAACTGGTCGTGTTTTTCGAAAGGCCGGAAGTGATATCCGGCTTGCATCAGTTAGCCGGGTTTATTATGAATGATCACGAAGCAGTACGATCTCCCCTGGGCGCCGGTTGTTTTAATGTGGTGGCCTGGCCGATAAAATATTTGAGACAGGGAGAAATGAAAGCGGTTCTGGGTGGCTGGGACCCTTTGTGCCGAAAGTATTTACGTCCTGATGAGATAACTTTCACGCTACCATATGCAATGTTCGGAATGATGGTAAAACGTTGGAAGGAATCTTTCCTGGGCATTAAAGGAGATTCCACCTGGGAAATGGTAAGGAAACGTGTTCGGCTCAGCCATCAGAAATGGGGAGAAAAGGCACCCGATTGGAAATCAGGCAGGTGACGCTGTGCCGCCCGCTTGATCTTTCGGAAACAGATAGCAGTCTAACCATTCGCTTCACTGGTATAATGGGTTTAAAAATAAGGAGATTTGTAGATGTCCGTTGTGAAAGTAGGTGATGTCAATTTATATTACGAGATTCACGGTGAGGGAGAGCCTTTGCTTTTGATCATGGGTTATGGATCTAACTGCGGTCACTGGTTCGTCATCCGTGACAGGCTGGTTAAAGAGCACCGGGTCATAATGTTCGATAACAGGGGCACGGGAAGGAGCGATAAACCGGATATACCCTACACCGCTGAAATGATGACCGGGGATATTATCGGATTGCTTGATTGTATAGGTATCAGCGCTACCAGTATTTTCGGTGTTTCCATGGGTGGCATGATCGCGCAGGAGTTCGCTCTCCGTTACCCGGGGCGGGTGAAAAACCTTATTTTGGGTTGCACATCCTGCGGAGGCACCAATGCTGTCAGGTCGACGCCCGAGGCAGCAGCGTTTCTCTTCGACCCGGAACGGGCCAAACTTACAGATGAAGAAAAGGCTTACGCTACCATTCCCTGGCTGTGGAATCAGGATTTTATTGACGCGCATCCGGAGGCCGTCAAACGTTACGTGGCAACTACCACGGAACATCCCACGCCGCCTCACGCCTATATGTGCCAGGCGAATTTCCTGATGACTTTTAACAGCTATGACCGCCTGCCGGAACTTAAAGCGCCGACTCTGGTTATTTGCGGCGATAAGGATAGGCTGATACCGTTTGAGAACTCACAGATACTGGCTTCCGGGATAGCCGGTTCCGAGCTGGTAATCCTGAAAAACGCCGGGCACGGATTCATCTCCGATTCAGCGGAAGAAAGCAGCAGAACAATCCTCCAGTTTTTAAAGCGGCATGGGAAAACGCCGGTGCATAATTAAGTGACGTGACATTATGAAACTTGCTGATAAGCTGCTATTCAAGAAGAGGCATACCTGCCCGTGGTGGCTATGCTTTACCTTTGATAATCCGCTCAGGCGGCTAATTCAGGATCCCGATTTGATTCTACGGGGACTGGTGCAGCCGGGACAGACTGTACTGGATGTGGGGTGCGGTATGGGTTATTTCTCTCTGCCGCTGGCGCGGCTGGTCAGCCAGGAGGGAACGGTCATTTGTGTTGATATGCAGGCCCGGATGCTCGAAGCCGCCAGGCGTAAAGCTGAAAAAGCCGGTCTGGATAGGGTAATGCGGTTCCAGAGGTGCACAGAAAATAGCCTGGGCCTGACTATCGCCGTTGATTTTGCGCTGGCCTTCTGGATGGTCCATGAAGTCGCAGACCAGCATAAATTCCTGGTCCAGATCTGGGAATCACTCAAACAGGCAGGCACCCTGTTGATCGCAGAACCCAGGCTGCATGTTGCCAGGGCAGACTTTGATAAAACCGTTTCAACTGCCCTGGAAGAAGGATTTGCCATAGCTGCCGAACCCGGGGTATCCATGAGCATGGCTGTGTTGCTCCGTAAAAGTTAGCCGGGTTTCAAGTTAGCGGGGAGCGGGGTCGATGGAATACAGCCTGCCAGCTTTAAATGCTGACTGTTTGATGGTGATAACCTCGCTTCCGACCGGTGTGTTGGCGGGCAACCGTTTGCGCTGCGCTGCAGGTACTGTTTTCTATTTAGCCTTGCGCCTCTTAACGGGCTTGGCGGTCTTTTTTGTTAAACCCTGTTGAATTTCATCATGCAGCCAATGTATTTCCAGGCGGCGGTTATTCACTATTTTCGTTTGTACCTGGTTATCCGGTATCATTGCAGATTCAAGATTTCCGCAGGTTTCTTCAGCGGCTGACAGCAGTTTGGCCGCTTCCTTGAATAAATCGTCCCTCACCGTGCTTTCGATGTACTTGATCTGGTTAAACAGGTCTTTACTTATATCAGCGAATTGATTGATGGCCATGAATTACCCCCGTCAGTATTTGGCTGCTACGTGAAAAAAGATTTTTTGATTTGTTTCTTACATTATATTACACTACTTAACATAAAATAGCAAGCGTGGTATGGTATTGCATCCCGCTGCTGCTCTATTGCCAGACATGGCATATCAGATGTAGACTTACCCTATCGGTTTCATAGCTGGGTTAATGGTCTGATAAATAGGCAGGATGTGAAGAGCTGCATATGAAAGACAAGCATTTCGACATGCCGATTGAACGCAACATTGCCATGGAGTTGGTCAGGGTTACGGAAGCAGCGGCCATGGCTTCTGCCCGGTATCTGGGCAGGGGGAATAAGACAATTGTTGATGCGGCGGCAGTAGCTGCCATGCGATATGTCCTGGGCTATGTGCCGATGGATGGTATCGTAATAATCGGCGAAGGGGAAAAAGACCATGCCCCCATGCTATTCATAGGAGAGCATATCGGTGGTGGCTCAGATCTAAAGGTGGATATCGCCGTGGACCCGGTCGATGGCACCAATCTGGTCGCCAGGGGCCTTCCCGGAGCCATTGCCGTCGTGGCGCTTTCGGCCAGGGGAACCATGCACTGGCCCCGGCAATTTGTATATATGAATAAAATCGTCACCGGTCCGCAGGCAAAAGATTGCATTGATATCAACGCGCCGGTGGCAGAAAACCTTAAGAATATAGCCGCAGCCAAGAAAAGAAAGATATCGGAATTGACTGTAGTGGTTATGGACAGGCCGCGCCATGAGCAATTGATTTCAGATATCAGAAGCGCCGGCGCCAGGGTTAAATTGATCTCCGACGGCGATATCGCGGCGAGCATAGAGGCGGCTTTGCCTGACAGGGAGGTTGATGTCCTCATGGGCATCGGCGGCACACCGGAAGGGGTCCTCTCCGCTGCGGCAATTCACTGCATCGGTGGCGCCATTCAATGCAAGGCCTGGCCGCGTGATAAGCAGGAAAGGGAGATCGCTCAAGCCGGTGGGATTGATGTCGATAAGGTCTATAAAACAGAGGACCTGATAGACAGTGAGGATGTAGTTTTCGCTGCCACGGGCATCAGCAGCAGCGAATTACTGAAGGGTGTGCGCTATTTCAGTGGCGGGGCG
>JAPLHJ010000028.1 GCA_026389675.1 Chloroflexota bacterium
CGGCAATTATCTCGCCGTCTGTCTTTTCCGTCACCGTCAGGTCCAGCGCCTCTTTACACACCGGGCAGACAATTATCTCCATGATCGATTCTTTCATAACTCAATCCTCACTATGAATATTGGCAATCCGCAATAATCTACCTGAATATGCTTTGCCAGATGGACATTTTAACATTTTGTATAGTCGTCCTGTCTTTGAGAACCTGGGTTGGCACATCCCGGTACTTGGTTACCTCCCTGGTTTTGGTAACCGGCCTGTACTTGGTCACATCTTCCGGGTAACTGACGCGCACCGTGGCCCAGGATTGCCCGCCACCGAAATTGTTCCACCCACCGCCATACCAGGAGGACCAGGGGGACACCGGGGAAAACGGCGCATAGTAGCCGCCGCCGCCATAATTATTAACCTCGATGGTAACAGTCGAATCGGCTTTGACAACTTTGAAACTCTGGGTCCATCCCCCGTATCCAACTGCCTGGTTGACCACGGTATCCGTGCGGGTCTCGGTCGTAACATACGCCTCCGAATCCGTGTAGGTTTCATTATCGGTATACGGCTCCGTTTTCATAACGGTATCCCAGTACGACTCTGTCACGGGCACGGCTACCGTCAGAAAGGGGATTGCGAATATAACCGCTACGACCGCTACCGGAATGAATACTGTCAGTAACATTCTGTAGTGCTTGAGGACAAACGATTTTATTTTGTTCATTTCGCTCCTCCGCCTGGCATGTCGCCTGTTAGCAACAATACCACCTGATATTAGTTTAGTTAATGCACACGCAGGGGGCAAATCGGATTCAATTCAGTGTAAAGGGCACGGTTGCCTGAAGGGCGCCTGTGCAACGGGCTATTCGATGACAGCCGAGGGATTCTTCTGGAAGGGATGAGTCCTGACGTAATGTGAATATAAAAAGGGATAACTGGATTGCACATGTTGCATGTAGTCCAGCCACTCTATGACCAGGTAGCGGTAGGCGCGATTGATATCACCCTTGAGATGGGCAATATCGCTTGCCGGTAGATGGGCCAGCGAGGGGCGTGATTCGAGTTCCTCGGCCAGGTGAAATGACGCTAACAGCAGGTCGGTAAACCTTTCGTGTTCCAGGAGATTGGGGTTTTCAATCAGTGTCAATAAAAATTGCCGTTTACCGGTCAGGAATGACTTTAACGCGTCAAGGTCGATGTTGGTGAAATCTACGTTAGTATCCTTTTCGGCATATTTGCGGGCCCTGACATACTCCTGTGTTTTCCAGGCGGGGGTGATATCCAGATTGACGATGATCCTTTCCCTGTCCGGAGTTGAATTTAAAAACATTGCGGAAAGCGGATGGCCGACTTCAGAGAAAAATGTGCCCACCACCATATTCAATTTGCTGATTTTCTCATCTATCTCGCGCTTAACCATAATGCGCTCGATAACGATGCCAACGATCAGGACCTGGAGCGGCAGGAAGGCCAGGTCCAGCAAAGTATAAAAGAAAATGTCTTTGGCATTATTGAAAATCAAGAAAAGCGCAATGTACAGGACCAGTGATATCAGGACCAGCAGGCTGGCAATAATTATTAGACCCCGGCGGTTTTGCATAGCTATTGTCCAGGCAGATCACTTATCCGACCAGTAAGACTCCTTGTTTTTGAATAACGGGGAGATGGCCTTGAATTCCGGCGTACCTGCCTTTTGCAGAAGTTGAAAAACAGCGATCTCCGTAGTCGTAATTACAGCTCCAGCATGCCGCATATAAAGCATGGCATTCTCCCAGTCCTTTTTATAGCGGGAACACACCGTGTCGCTGATAACGTGAACGTAATAGCCGTTTGCGACAAGGTCCAGAACCGACTGGAGGACACATACATGTGATTCTATACCGGCCACCATGATGTATTTCCTGTTTTGTTGAGAGAATGAAGCTAAGAACGCGGCGTCACGGTAGCAACTGAAAGTAAGCTTATCAAAAGGGCGGTAATCATCTTTCAGGCTGGTTTTTACGCGCTCAACGGTGTGGCCTAATCCCTTGCTGTACTGCTCTGTAACCATGATGGGCACCTTAAGCGCATGGCAGGACTCTATGACCAGCCCGACATTTCTCTGGCAATTTGCATAGACATCCTCTTTCATAGCAACGGCCAGGTTGCTCTGGAAATCGATCAGCAGGAATAAGGAGTTCCCTGCGTTGATATTAAATTTAACCATTTTCTACCGTACCCCCGTTTCAAGTGCGCTTAGTGATATTACAAAGGAATTGTTAGCGATGTCAATAAATGGCTATTTGCCAGTCTTCAACGGTTTAAGATATTATTCAGACGGAACAGGGGTTTGAATCAGACGTTGCCCCATAACTTTAGAGGAGCGGATATTATGAAGATTGAACATGTAGAGGGCAAGAATGCCGGCAAGCTGATGCTATATGCCTTGAGCACCTGCCAGTGGTGCAGAAAAACCAAACAGCTTCTAACCGACCTGGGTGTTGGCTATGATTACCTGTTTGTTGACCTGTTACAGGGGCAGGAAAAGGAGCAGGCCATCGCTTTGATAGAGAAGTGGAACCCCGATTGTTCTTTCCCGACGCTGGTAATCAACGACAGCAAATGCATTGTCGGGTTTAAAGAGGACGCCATCAAAGAGGCGTTGAAACTGTGAGCGAGACTTCTGCCATCAGTCCCGGAGAAATCGACCGGGCTTATGAAAAATATAAAAAGGATGCCATAGCCGGGGGATATAATATCAACCCCGATGTTGTCTTTACCAAAAACCTGATAGAGGGCCTGCTGGTCAATCAATCGCGCTACGGGTATCCATCCTGCCCCTGCCGGCTGTCCATGGGGAATAAGGAGGACGACCTGGATATAATCTGCCCCTGTGACTACAGGGACCGGGACGTCGTTGATAACGGCGCCTGCTATTGCGCGCTGTACATATCGCAGGCGGTACTGGAGGGCAAACAGACACTGCAGTCCATTCCCGAGAGCCGCCCGCCGCGGTCAGAACGTAAAAGGAAGGCGGCCCGGGCCATTGATTTAAACTGGAACAAATTGCCCTTGCCGGTCTGGCGCTGCAAAGTTTGCGGATACCTGTGCGCCCGCGATGGCCCGCCCGAAGTCTGCCCCGTGTGCAAGGCTAAGAAAGAAAGATTCGAACGTTTCATCTGATAACGGGCGCTTTGAAAGCGGCCCTGTAACCTGTCCGGCTTTTTAACGAGACCTGTTTACCCGTATAGCGTCATGCAAGGATTTTGGAAGAACTATAAGCTGTCGCGGCTGGCCTGGCTGCAAAGGCACGGCGCCATTTACTTCCCGTTCTGGGACATGGTTTTCAAGTATCCCCCGCTGGTATTGTTCAACACGCTGCTGCGGATAAAAGCCCGCTTATTTAATACCTGTATCATCCATGTTATCGGCGATAGCCATGTCAAGCCATTTATCTATAAATGCCCTTTCCTGGTAGAGCATATCTCACAGGCCACAGCTTATAACCTGGTTAAGAAACATAGCTTTACCCGGTCTGATGAATATCTGCGGTTGTTCCTCTCCAGGATAAATAAGCGCAGAGATATTGTCTTCCTGGTTTTTGGAGAGATCGATGCCCGTGTTCACATCTACCTGCAGTACGGCAAGAGTGGAAAAACCGTGAGCATCGATACACTCATCGACCGCACGGTGGAAAGGTACGGGTTAGCTATTGAAAGGATCCAGCAGGATGGATTTGCCGTGTGCGTTCACGGCATACCGCCGGCAGCCAGTAAGGAATTCATCACGGCACTGCCGTTCTCCGGTAAGCCCAGGGAAAGAAGCGAGATTTCGAAAAAATTCAACGAAAGATTGATGGCCTTCTGCAAATCGATTGATGTACCCTACGTTGATGTACAGTCCATTGCTTCCAATGAGCATGGTTTCATCAAAAAATACTACCTGGCGGACGAAGTGCACTGCAACAGCAGGATTGTGCCCTTTGCCAGGGTAACCATAATGGCCGCCTTTGCTGAGACCAGGAAGTTCTCTTAAGACTGGTGGTCAGGCTTAATTCATATATGAAAAATAGTGGCCGTAGATGCAAAATGATGGATTGCTCAACGGGCAGGTGACAGCTGTAATCTTATAACCTGTTGATTTCTCTACGGTTGCTCATTATAATGAGCACATAACTAATATTTTGAGCGATGGTAAGTGCTATACCCGTATATAATAGCTACTAACAGCCAGAAAGTGTTAAGCCTGCTGGTAAAATTCTCCGATCAGGATTTCTACGAAAGGGAGATATCCCGCAGGCTTGGAATATCTTCGGGCTCAGCAAACCGTGCATTGAATGAGTTGTTTTCATCCGGGGTTATCACGCGGAGGCAAGAGGGGAAGATGTTTTTTTATTCAATTGATCGCCCTGATGCTGCTATCATCGCGCTTAAGAAGGTAATAAATATTCTGCTGATCGAGCCATTATCGGGGAAGCTTGAGAAGCTCTCAAATCGTATAGTGCTGTATGGCAGTTGCGCTCTGGGAACAGATACCTCTGAAAGCGACCTTGATTTATTTGTTGTATCAAACCGAAAAAAAGAGGTCTCAAATATAATCAGCGATTTCAAGTTCCCAATGGGATATGAGAAGATTCATATTCAATCAGTGATTAAGACGCCCGTTGAGCTATTGAAAGACGGGGAATCCGAAAATGCTTTCATTGAAGAAGTTGAACGCGGCGTAACGCTGTGGGAAAAGGTAGCTAATGAACCAAGAGCTTAAGCAATGTATTGATAATAAAAAGATCACCCCTTTTGCTAAAGGTAAATAACTGGTCAGTAAAGAAATCTCAGTTGCTCAAAGTGACCTGTCTGATGCGGAGTTCTCACAATCCGGAGCTAAGGCAGTTATTGCCTCGGCAGATAAGTTTATTCAAAAAGCGATTGAAATCTTAGGTATTAGCGAGTCCGGTTAATCCGCTACCCGCCGGTCAGAATAAAAGGCCCCGCCTCACCGGAGGCGGGGCCTTTTGCATACTCAGTCTTTAATGCCGGCGATCCGTTTAACTAATTCCTTCTTTTCCTGGATATCGTACTGGGTAGTGATAGCGATTTGTTCCATCACCGGTGAGCCGCCGCCGTGGTAGCCGCCGACCTGGGCGATTCCGCCGGTGGCCGAGCAGATCACATCGCCGACGTGCATCCACAGTTTGATGGCATTCTCGACCTTGATATCGGGATTGCGCATGGTATATTTCTTCAGCAGTTCAGCAGTAGCAGGATTCAGGAAATCGCCTTCGTGCGGGAAGGTGGCCGGAATGCCGCCCGCGACATCGCAGAGAATCTCTGCTTCACGGTAGACGGCTTCGCCGGTCAGGCAGCGGCCTACGTTGCAGTAGATGGAGTTGGGTATATAGCTGCCGGGTCCGTAAGGCATGAAGCCATATCCGGGCATGTAAACTTCAGGTTTGCCCAGTTCGGAGGCCGTGAAACCTGCCGCATATCCAAGCTCGGATATCATGATAAGTTCCGCCAGTTTCTCTCTTATGTGGCTGGCTTTGTGCACACCGTTGTATTCAGCGGCCAGGGCTACGGTGCCCAGCATAACGTCGCCGATGGCGGGTTTGCAGCCGGAATAGCTGTGGCGGTGGAAGAGGGCGAAGAGCAGGGCGCCGACCGCGCCGTGCTGCTGCTCGCCGCACAGGAAAACCCTCTCCCAGGGTATGAAGCATTTATCGAAAATGGTGTAGGAATCCGTTGCCCCCTGCATAAAGCCCTTCTTATAGTGCTTGCGCTCCCTTAAATTATGAATGGTGCATACCTGCGTCACCCCTTCCCAGTCTCCGGGGACGGCGAAGGCCACGGCCCAGTCTTTCTCATTGGGCATCAGGGCACGGGTGGGGACGACCACGATCTCGTCGGCCACGGAAGCTTCAGAGTTGTGCACTTTGCAGCCGCTGACCACGATGCCGTCGCTCTTCCTTTCCACTACATGGAGGTAGAGGTCGGGGTCCTTCTGCTCGGCGGGCCTCTTCATCCTGTCGCCCTTCACGTCCGTCTGGGCGCAGCACCCGATCAGGTCCTTATTCTGGAAGTTCTCCAGCCATTTCAGGAAATTCTTGTGATACTCGGTGGCGCCTTTGTTCAGCTTGTCGGCTTCGAAGGAGATGGCGTTGCAGGAGTTGGAGCCGTCGATGCCCATGCAGCGCTGTATGCAGCCGCCAACCTCGCGGCAGAGGGCGCGCGTCATGTCCTGCTTCTTGTGCAGGTCTTCCTTGTTCTGGTGGATGTGGGTGAACCGGTTGATGGTATTGCCGGTGATGTGGCTCTTGGCCAGCACCAGGTCCTGGAATTTCGGGTCCTGCGCGAAGTCATAGGTCGACCCGATGGTGTTGATGGTGCACATCTGCA
>JAPLHJ010000037.1 GCA_026389675.1 Chloroflexota bacterium
TATATTACCCACCAGGCCACCCCCTGTTATATGGGCCAGCCCATGTATCCGGTCCAGGAACGGTTTAAGGTCATTATAATAGCAACGGTGCGGTTGCAGCAACGCTTCGCCAAGGGTCCGGCCAAGCTCCGGATAAATCATCTTCAGGGAAATGGCGTCACGGTCTATGCCGAAAACTTTACGCACCAGGGAATACCCGTTGGTATGCAGGCCGCTGGATGCCAACCCCACCACAATATCGCCATCAACTATATTTTCACCGCTGATGACCCTGGCCTTTTCTACCACTCCCACAATGAAGCCCACCAAATCGTAGTCAGAGGCCTTGTACATGCCCGGCATCTCGGCAGTCTCACCGCCTATGAGGGCACAGCCCACTTCTCTGCACGCCTCGGCCAGGCCCGCAACCAGGGAGGCCACGGTCTGAGGCTGCAGTTTGCCCAATCCCACGTAATCGAGCATGAAAAGCGGACTGGCGCCGCAACACAGTATATCGTTGGTGCAGTGGTTGACCAGATCCATGCCAACCGTGTCGTGCTTATCCATCAGGACGGCAATTTTAAGCTTGGTACCGACACCATCGGCACTGGATACCAGCACAGGGTCCTTATATTGATTCAGTTTAAAGAACGCGCCGAAATGGCCGATATCCGTCAGTACCTCGGGGCCGAAAGTCGGGCGCACCAGGTCCTTGATCAGATCCTTGGTCTTATCAGCGGCAGATATATCCACGCCCGCCTGGGCGTAAGCTCCCTTAGGTTTCGATTTCACTTAAACTCCTTGCTGTATCGAGGGGCAATGTCTCTAACTGCAGCTTGTCCATCTCAAGCTGCACCGGCATGGGGTATTCCCCTGTGAAGCAGGCTGCGCAGAAATTCTCACGGGGCAACCCGACTGCTTCGATCAAGCCCTCCATACTGATATAACCCAGCGTATCGGCGCCGATGGCGTTCCTGATCTCGGGGACTGACTTCTGGGCTGCTATCAGTTCCCAGCGGGTGGCCATATCAACGCCGAAAAAGCACGGGTAACGTATGGGCGGGGCACAGATCCTCATATGCACCTCCCTGGCGCCGGCCTTGCGTAACATGTTTATAACGCGCGGCGTGGTGGTACCGCGTACGATACTATCGTCGACCACCACCAGGCGCTTGCCGGATATCTCCTGAGTAAGCGGGTTGAATTTCAACCGCACGCCCAGTTCGCGCAGCCGCTGGTCAGGCTCAATGAAGGTCCGTCCCACATAGCGGTTCTTGATCAGCCCCTCGTGATAGGGTATACCCGAGGCGCGGGCATAGCCGATGCCGGCCGCCGTAGCCGAGTCGGGTATGCCCATTACTATATCGGCATCCACAGGGTACTCGCGCGACAGGATAGCGCCCATATTTTCACGCGTCGAGTAGATAAGCTTGCCGTTAAGAACGCTGTCAGGCCGGGCGAAATAAATGTACTCGAATATACATAGTGCCTTACTCTCGCTATCGATGCGCGTGCTCCTCACACCATTGCCGTCAATGGTCACTATCTCACCCGGCTCTATCTCCCGCACAAACTGGGCGCCGATATGGTCCAGGGCACATGTCTCAGATGCCAAGACCCAGCCGCCGTCAAGGCTGCCCAGTGAAAGCGGCCTGACGCCCATGGGGTCGCGCACGCCGTAAAGCTTGTCATTGGCCATAATGACCAGGGAGTAGGCGCCCTGCAGCCGCCGCATGGCATATTTTATCCTGGCCTCGATCTCTTTCTCAGGTGAAGAAAGCATCAGGTCGGCTATCACCTCCGAATCGGTCGAGGAGTTGAAAACAAAACCGTTCTGCTCAAGCCCGGCCCGCAAAGCGGCCGAGTTGGTGATGTTGCCGTTATGTCCCAGCGCCAGCCTGGTATCGGTGGTACCTACCAGCACCGGTTGGGCGTTGCAGGCCACGCTGGAACCCGTGGTGGAATAGCGGTTGTGGCCGATGGCGATATTCCCCTTTAGCCGCACAAGTACATCCTCGGTAAAAACGTGTGAAACCAGGCCCATAGCGGTGTGTATATAGATCTTACCGCTCTCGGCGGTAGCGATGCCGGCGCTCTCCTGCCCGCGGTGCTGAAGAGCGTAAAGGGCAAAGAAAGTTATACGGGCTACATCTACTCCGGGGGCATAGATACCGAAAATGCCGCAGCTTTCGTGCAAATCATGCATCGGATTACACGGGGATTATAAGGCTTTTGCTGCGTCACGGTCAAAGTACTGAACCTGCCGCAATAGAAATAGGGGCCTGCTGCCCCGCAATACCCGGGCTTACGGCATAGGTGGACAACCCCAAAACTCAGTACGGGAGTTGTTGGTTTCATCCGACTCGGTGACCGCTCCACCGGTATCAGCCACGACCTCGGTGACCGCTCCACCGGTATCAGCCACGACAGAAACCGTTGTATGGGACCCGATTACACATACGTGGTGATAAATGGGAAAGGTAAATGTTGCCTGGCTGCCCGCAACCAGTCCGCCACCAACATGGCTCGTGTCTCTCAACCCACCACCGACATAGAGATTCACGTCAAAAGGCCCGGTGTTCAGCGAGCCAATGTTCTTAACCGTGTATGAAATCTTGCTTATGGGCGCCGGCAGGTAGGATATTTGTGTTATCGTCAGGTCCGGTTTGAGCGCAACCAGCGGCGGCATGACAGGCCCGAGTACCAGGCAGGAAAACGTCTTGGTCATGCTGTTGTTGCCTTCGTTAGATTCCATGGCAACATGCGTCGTATCCGCTGTGACCACTATGACGTCCGATATCCCGCTGCAAACGTAGGAATACCCTGCAAAGTACCGTGTGGTGAAGGCCCCGGCAGCCAGCGCCGCTACAGCATCCTGGGCTTTTACTACACCGTCCACCGTCACATCTGACCACGTGACCGGTGATGCGGCCGTGCCCTGGTTCCTGATGCGGTAATAAATCTTATCGCCCGATTTCCATATATCTTCAATGATCATGTCGGGCCGCGCCACAACAAGACCGGTAACTGTGACCTTGGTCGTGGCCTGGCCGAAATAGGCCGTATTGGCGGCGGTCAGTGTATAGGTCGTATCTACCAACGGTGATACAACCCTCGTGCCCGTGAGTCCCACACTGCCCACGCCGTTATCTATGGTAACGGCCACGGCGTTGCCGACATCCCAGCTAAGAGTTGAAGTGGAGCCGGCAATAATTCCAGCCGGTGCGGCATTGAAAGAGTTAATAACCGGCGGTGTCGGCGCAGGGGCGCCGCTGCCTGTATCACCGGTATCACCGGTATCCGCTGTGTCACCTGTGCCGGGAACGGCTTCAGTAATGAGGTTGACCGTTCCCTGGGTCTCCTGGGACCAGTTGCCGGAACTGTCCTGCACCGAGAAGAGGATTATATGCTTGCCCGGTGACAGTTGAGTAGTATCAAAGTTTGCCATACTGCTCAAATCCCCGTCGATGCTGGAGCGCCAGCGGTAGGCTGTGATGCTGCCGCTGGCAGCAGTGCCATGACCACTGAAGCTGACCGATTCTCCCCAGTTAAGACTGCTGGGCGAAATCCGGTCGATAAATGCCGCCGGCTTGTTTCCGCCAATAGCTGTGTTGCCGGGGGTGTTAGCCCCGGGCTGGACAATCGTGATACATGCCGAACTCAAAGCGATAATCAATGCCAGTGTCAGATACACAAACTTCTGCATTTCCCTGCCTCCTGTTATCGAATCTCAATGATCTGCCGCTGCTATATGAATAATTTACCATAACAAAGCATAAATTGATAGACGGCTGCCTGTCTGTTACCCCGCCGCGTTTATCAACCACTTCATAGCCGTGTTGATAGCCCGCTCGTCCTGCCGCAATCTGTGCCCGGCGCCGCGCAGTATGACCAGCTCTTTGGGCTGGCCTGCTTTTGCAAATAGTTTCTCGGCATGGGCGAGGGGTACCACCTCATCCCGGTCGCCGTGCACCAGCAGCAGCGGCTTGGGCGCTATCTTGTCAATATATTCAATCGGCGCGACCGTTCTGAATCCTTCCAGCCATTTCTCCACCGAAGCTGGGAAATCGGCATCCCTGATTATCCCGATCTCCCTGAACCTCTGGATAAGCGTGTCCGCTGTTTGGCCGCCGGCCATGAAGTCAAACTCAGCCGGGCAGGCGAAGGTGGCCACGGCATGCACGCGCTTGTCCTTAGCTGCCGCGTAAACGCAGGTCGCCGCCCCACCCGACGACCCGATCAGGCAAATCCTGTTTTTATCCACCTCGGGCAGCATCGCCAGGAAGTCGATAGCCGCTGCCAGGTCGTGGGTCCAGCCCAGCATATCGATATTACCCTGGCTGGGACCGCAGCCGCGGAAATTGAAGACCAGCGATACGAAGCCGGCCCGGCAGAACCGGGCAGCGAGTTCGGGATAGCCGCCCTGCTCCCCCGGGTTATACGGGACTGCCGGAATGCCGTGGCAGATGCAGACGGCCGGGTATATCCTGTTGCACTCCTCCGGTAGGAACACCTCCCCTGACAGCATCATCTCATCAGCGCACAATATAACCGCCGAATGCCGCATCATTTGATAACCCCAAACATCAGTAACGCCAGCAATCCCCATGACAGCGCGGCCAGCACCATCCATGCAGCCTTGTTCCAGCGCAGTATCTTGACGCCGTCCAACGGCGGGAAGGGTACAAGGTTGAAGGCGGCCAGCCAGAGGTTTACCTGGAACCCGAAACTGCCTACCAAGCTCCACAGTCCCGCATCCCCGCTGCCCGTTGCTATCAGGTAGAAAAGGCCCGCCAGCGCTATATTGGTTAGCGGACCGGCAGCTGAGATAAGGCCCTCCTCCCTGGGGTCGGGGTTTTTATAGGTGGAGGTATAAACCGCGCCGGGGGCGAAGAAAAGGAACCTTCCGAAGCTGAGCAGGGCGGAGGCCACGGCTATGAGCAGTCCCAGTTTCCACATGCGGAACTCGGCATGGTAGCCGAAGCGTTGCGCCACGCCTTTATGCGCCAGTTCGTGGAAGAGGAAGCCCGTGCCGATGCCAACCAGTGCCACGCCGAAATAAACCGCGAAGCGCACCAGCGACTGCGGATACGGTATGTCGCGGACTGGCATCAGGTACTGCAGCGAAAAACAGAATCCCAACGCCAGCCAGCAGATGGCCAGGTCGCGCAGCTCTATCCCGCTGAACTTCATGGCTTCCATGGCCTCAGCTGCACCAGGAACTCTTTATTGCCCTCCGCTCCCAGGATCGGCGAAGCCGCCAGGTTGAGGAGTTTCAGCCTGTTGCTGTTCATCCAGACGACCAAGCGGCCGATGGTTCTGGCATGGACGGCAGGGTCCTTGATCACGCCACCTTTGCCTACCTCATCCCTTCCGGCTTCAAATTGCGGTTTGAAAAGGACCACCAGTTCGCCCTCTTTTGACAGGTGCGTAAGTACATTGGGAATCACACTGGTAACCGAGATAAACGAAACGTCCATTACTGCCAGGCTGACTTCACCCGGCAGGTCGAAAGGATAATGCGCATTGACCTTCTCCATGACGACCACCCGGCCGTCCTGCCTCAGCTTGTAATCGAGTTGCCCGTAGCCGACATCGAGGGCATAAACCCTCTCGGCGCCATGTTGCAGCAGGCAATCTGTGAATCCTCCCGTGGAAGCACCCACGTCAAGACAGGCCAGTCCCTTCACATCAATCCCGAATTCCTGCAGGGCATGCGCCATCTTCAAACCGCCGCGGCTCACGTAGGGCATCTTCTCCTTTAGCCGGATGTCCGCGTCCTCCGGTACCGTGCTGCCGGCCTTGGTCATCACATTGCCATTCACGGTCACCTCACCAGCCATGATCGCGGCCTGTGCCCTGCTCTTGTTGTCTGCCAATCCCCGTGCGACCAGCAGGCTATCTAAACGTAATTTAGGCATAATAGTGACAATCGTAGGGGCGTACCTTCAGGTGCGCCCGCAAATGCTATACCGGGCGGGTTTGAAAACCCGCCCCTACGAAATTACACAAATTGACTATTTCGGCTGCGGCGCTGGCGGCCACATGCCCTTGGCAACGCTCTTGGGCATCAGGTCGGCCAGTTCCTTAACGGTCCAAACACCGTCCTTGAATATGCTCGAAACGATGGTCGGCTCAGAGTAAAGCCCGATCTCGCCCCCGCCTACGAAGAAGGTCTTGCCGTTGATGCCGGCGGCGCCGTCGGTGGCTAAGTAAACCACCAGCGGGGCGATGTGCTCCGGGGCCATCTTTTTAAGTTCGGCGCCGATATCCAGTCCCAAACCTCCCCCGCCTTCCTTGGCCTTCTTCTCCATGGCAGCCTGCAGTTCGGGCGTCACGGTCAGGCGCGTCGCCGCGATAGGCCTGATGCAGTTTACGGTCACGCCGTATTTGCCCATATCCAGCGCCACCGTGCGCGTGAAGCCGACTATGGCTTCCTTGGCAGCGCTGTAGTTGGCCTGCCCCAGGTTACCCAACCCGGCCTGCGAAGAGGTATTGATGATGCGGCCGCTCCTCTGCTGGCGGAAGAAGGCGCAGGCATGGCGCGTGCAGAAGAAGTGCCCGTAGACATGTACCTTCTGGATGATATCCCACTCATCCTCGGTCATGTTGAAGACCATACGGTCGCGCAGTATGCCGGCGTTGTTGACCAGGATGTCGATCTTCCCGAAGGAATCCACCGCGGTCTTGATGATATTTTCAGCGCCCTTCCAGGTCGATACGGAATCATAGTTGGCCACCGCCTGGCCACCTAGCTTCTTTATCTCGGCGACCACCTCATCGGCCGGGACCGATGCTGCGCCCGCTCCGTCCGCACTACCTCCAAGGTCATTTACCACCACTTTTGCGCCCTCCGAAGCGAAGAGCAGCGCTTCGGCCCTTCCCAGTCCACGCCCCGAGCCGGTTATTACGACAACTTTGCCATCGAGTAAACCCATGCCAGTACCTCCTGTTCAATTTTGCTGCATATCTTAACCCGCGGGGGGCATTGAGCGCAAGGTTATGGATATCTGTTTGCCGGCGCTGCAGTTCAATACTCCCGGCTCCGCTCCAGTTCCAGCAGCTTTCGCTTGCGCCACAGTCCTCCACCATATCCACCCGGTCCCCCGCCGGCGGCGATGACCCGGTGGCAGGGGATGATAATGGCTATGCGGTTGGAGCCGTTGGCCCCGCCCACTGCCCTTACTGCGCCCGGTTTTCCAATCGTCCGTGCCACTTCCCCATAGCTCCGGGTCTGACCGTATGGGATGGCTATCAACGCTTTCCATACTCTGCGCTGGAAATCCGTGCCAGGGTATGCCAGGGGAATATCGAAAGACATTCGCTTTCCCTCAAAGTACTCGTCTAATTGCCGTTTCAAGCGGGCCAATAGCGGGTGCTCACCCGGTAACAAAGGCATGCGAAACAACTTGCGTGCGGTTTGGGACTGCCTTTCCAGCCTGCTGCGGTCATCGAATTCCAGCAGGCAAATAGTATCGCCGGTTGCCCCCGCCAGCATATCGCCGAGCGGCGTCTGGATAACAGCCGTACAGATATACCTAACCGATTTAGCGGTCCACATCCGGTCCCCCCAGTGACTCCGGGATTAAGATTCCGCCAGGATCGTCTCCTGTTTGACCTTCTCAGCATCGGCCGGGTATGTCCGCGCGGCGATCAGGAAGAGAATAGCTCCAAATACGCTCATAATGGCCGAGAGCATCACCGCCAAGCTCAGACCATCGGCGCCGCCGCCCAGCAGGTCGGATAGCCAGCCGATCAGCCAGGGGCCCCAGGCGCCGCCGAAGATGTACTGGGCGAAGATAACCAGGCCCATGGCAAGACCCCTGTTCGCCACCGGTACAAGGTCCTGGGACACGATTGCAAAGGCCGGCACACCCATCGAGGCAGCTATGCCGTAAAGCGCGGCCAGTGCGATTCCCACAGGGCTGAACTTGGTCAGGATTACAATAACGATCAGAACGCTGGCTGCCAGGTAGGCAACCGCCGGCACATACATTCTCCCCCGCGGGCTCTTCTTGTGCCAGAAATCGGAAAGGAATCCCCCTAGCGGCGCACCGATGATCGCTGTCATGGCGATTCCACCCACCATCGTGCCCGCTGCGGCCTCAGTTACGTTCATAACCCGCATGATAAGGCTGGGCAGCCAGATAAGCACCCCGGTTGACATGAATATTGATAAGCCCAGGGCAGGGTAAAACCACTTCACGGTCGGCACCTTCAGCACGTTCCCCAGAGCCACGAAAAATCCCTTTACTCCCGTTGACGTTCCTGCATCTTCCGTGGTCTTATAATCCTTCATGAAAAAGGCCAGTATGCCCAGTATGACGCCGGGAATAGCGAAATAGTAGAATGGGGTGCGCCAGCCGTATTTGACCGAGATAAACCCGCCCAGTATCACGCCGGCCGCGGCTCCCAGGGGGATGGCGATATGGAAGATGCCCAGCGCGCGCCCGCGTTTCTCTTTGGCATACGACGCGCCGACCATCGCTACCCCACCCGGCACGAAGCCTGCTTCGCCCAGCCCCACAAATGCGCGGGGGATGATGACGCCGATGAAATTGGTGGCCAGGCCGGTCAGGCATGTGAACAGGCTCCACGCCATGGCCATGATTCCGATGGATTTTTTACGGCTCCAGCGGTCCACCATGTGGGCTACCGGGAAAGAGAAAAGCACCATGCCCAGCAGGAGAATCGTCGACGCCAGCCCGCACTGTGCATCGGTCAGGCCCAACTCGATCTTCATGGGCTGCAG
>JAPLHJ010000011.1 GCA_026389675.1 Chloroflexota bacterium
ACAGGAGTTGATATATTACCTGAATCAACTGAAGCTGTCACACAGTATCCCCAACATCCCTGTTTATGTAGATAGCCCTCTGGCTATTGATGCTACCGACATCTTTCGCGTTCACCCCGAGTGCTACGATTCTGAAACTGCCGAATTCCTCAGGACTCAAAAGGATCCTTTCGGCTTCCGTGGATTGCATTATGTAGCCTCGGCGGAGGAATCCAAGAAGCTGACCTATATAGAAACACCGGCCATGATAATCGCCGGTTCAGGTATGGCCGAAGCCGGCCGCATCCAGCACCATCTTAAGAACAATATCAGCGATTCACGCAATACCGTCCTGATCGTCGGCTGGCAGGCCGAAAACACGCTCGGCCGCAAGATAGCCGAAAAATGGCCCGAAGTATCGATTTTCGGGGAGCAGTACAAGCTGCGCTGCCGCGTGGAGATATTTAACGAATTCAGCGCCCATGCCGACCGCAACGATCTGCTGAAATGGGCCAGCGCCGCTAAGGACAGGTGGCAAAAGGTATTCGTTGTGCACGGAGAGGAATCTGCCGCGCTTTCGCTGGCAGAAGCCTTTACAGAAACAGGCTTGAAGCAGGTAACAGTGCCAGAATACGGCCAGAGCTTTACACTGTAACAGATCTATAGACCCGGGTAATAATATACTGATGGCCGAGTTTGCACTTAACCAATTTAAAGATATACGTCAACCCTGGGATGACCTGTGCCAGGCATCGCTATCCAGGCTATTGTTTTCTTCGCCCTCCTGGAGCGAGGTATGGTGGCGGCATTTCGGCAAGGATAGCGAATTATACCTTGGCACGGTAACCGAGCAGAGCAAGATCATAGGTATAGCGCCCCTGCGCGTCAAAGACGGCATTTTATATTTCATCGGTAGCGATAATGTCTGTGACTTCCTTGATTTTATCATCGAACCCGGCAAAGAAGACGTCTTTTTTCACACCTTGCGGCAACACCTGGAACAAACGAATTGCAAGATCCTGGACCTCTCACCTTTACTGCCGGATTCAACCGCCCACCGGTGGCTTTCAGCGGTGATACAAGCTGGCAACACGGGAGCCAGTTGCTCAGAAAATGATGTGACAGTGGCGCTGGACCTTCCTCCGGACCTGCCGTCATATCATTCGCTATTGAACAGCAAACAGCGTCACGAGATACTCAGAAAAGAACGGCGGCTATTGGAGGAGGGTGACATATCTTACGAGGTGAAGCAAGAAGCGTCTCCGGAAGATATTGAGATTTTCCTGGATTTCTTCCGTGAGAGCAGGGAGGATAAAAACAGATTCCTCACCGCCGAGATGGAGCAATTCTTCAGGGATATAATGGAGAGCGCCACCCTTGACCATACCCTGCGCCTCGGCATACTGAAGCTCAACCAGATCGATATTGCCGCAACTCTCTGCTTCGATCACCGTGACGAGATCTACCTGTATAACAGCGGGTACAACCCGTCTTACCGCTCTCTCAGCGCAGGCTTGTTATCCAAATACTACAGTGTCAAAGACAGCATAGAGAACAAGAAAAGGAAATACGATTTCCTCAGGGGGTCGGAAAGCTATAAATATCACCTCGGCGGTTCAGAGACACAGTTATTTAGATGTATAATAAATATTTAATACTGCTGCCGGTGAATAATTAATGGAACAACCCTTACATATAGCTATACTCAGCCTGCATAGCTGTCCATACATTGTGCCCGGAGGGCGCTACACGGGCGGCATGAATATATATATCCGCAACCTGGCCAGGGACTTGAGCAACCGGGGACACAGCATCGATATCTACACCTGCTCTCAGGCAAATTGTTCACAATGCGGCAAGGGCGATCTGGGCAATAACATCAGGTTAATGCACGTTGACAATATCGATTATAACCTAATTACAGAGACTACTTTAGAAAATAATATTGAGCGGATCACCAGATCGATACTGACTGGCGCACCGCGCTATGACCTGATATACAGCCATTACTGGTTCTCCGGGCTGGTGGGCAGCAGGCTGAAAAGCGCATGGCAGGTGCCACATTTCACCATGTTCCATACACTGGGCCTGCTTAAGAACCGGGCGGGGTTAGGGGAACTGGAGCCGGCCTACAGGATTGCCGGCGAAATGGCGGTGGCGCAGTCGGCCGACCACATCATAGCATCCACAGCAGGCGAAAAGAAGGAACTGGCCATCCGATATAAGGTAAATGCAAGTAAGATTTCAATTATACCCTGCGGCATCAATAACGAGCTATTCAGGCCTGTGGATAAACAATACGCCAGGGATACAACCGGACTCGGCACTAAGAAGACCATTCTCTTTGTCGGCCGGCATGACCCGCTGAAAGGCCTGGATAACCTCCTGGAGGCCACATCTTTGCTGAACCACCGCGACGATTTCCAGCTGGTGGTCATAGGCGACAACAGCCTATATCTCGACCCAATTCAAACAGGCCGGGATCCCCAAACGCCTGGCCAGATAGGCAGCAAAGTTATGTTTATAGGTTCAGTGCCGCATGAGGAAATGTACCTGTACTACAATACCGCGGATTTCTGCATAATACCGTCATATTACGCGAGCTTCAATCTGGTAGCCATAGAATCAATAGCCTGCGGCACACCCATCCTGGCTCCCGCAGTGGGTGAGATTCCCAGCCTGGCCGGCATGTGCGATTTATGCCGCACAATGGAGGATAATTCACCCGCCAATCTTGCCCGTCATATGGACGCCATGCTTGATTCCACCGGCCAAAATACGGGCGGCTATACCGGCAACATGGTCCTGAAATATAGCTGGCAGTCGATAACAGACAGGCTGGAACGGGAATTTTATAAGGCTACAGCGCTTCAATATTGTCATAAAGAAGCGGTACTTCACCGCTGAGAACTCCAAATAAATCAATACGGACTGGTGTTATGCAAGAATACGATGCAATGATAATAGCCCCGCACCCTGACGACCCTGAATTCGGTATCGGCGGCACGGTAGCCGGGTGGATACGAGAAGGCCGCAGGGTTATCTACATTATCCTTACCAACGGCAATAAGGGCTCAGACGATCCCGAGATCACCCCCGAACAACTGACCGAGATACGTATAAATGAGCAAAAGCAGGCGGCGCTCACACTTGGCGTCAACGAGGTTGTTTTCCTGGGACACGATGATCAGTCGCTGGAAGACACGCCGGACTTCCGTAAAGAAGTAGTTAAGGTTATCAGGACATACAGGCCACGCACGGTTGCCGCACCCGACCCTTACCGCAAATATGTCTGGCACCGCGACCACCGCATTGCCGGACAGGTGGTGCTTGACGCCGTTTACCCACTGGCACGCGACCGGCTGGCATACCCTGATCTTGTAGACGGCGGCTTACTGCCTCACAAGGTAAAGGAACTGTTGTTCTGGGGTGCGGAACAGCCAAACTACTTTTCCGACGTTTCACACACCTGGGATCTCAAGATAGCAGCGCTGCGCTGCCATAAAAGCCAGGTCGGCCATTTCCCCAAAAGCTGGGAGGACGGCTTTAAGAGCATGCATGCCACGCGTGCTAAGGATAAAGGCTATGAGTTGGCTGAAGCTTTCTACCGCGTTGAATTGCCTTTCTGATCAGGCAGACCATTTCTCAGCCAGGTCGCCGATCACCGGCAACTTGAATTTCTCCCCCTGGTAAGCCTTGATCATAAGGATTATCCAGAGCACCAGAGCCAGTAGCCCGACCAAGCCTGCTATTAGCCAGCCGATTAACGGGATCACGGTTGCTACCCACATAATTATCATTAGAGCTACGAATGTAATTATGGATTGCATAGCGTGAAATTTCACGAACTTGCTATCCTTCTCTATCAGGAAAAATATCAGGCCACTGACCCAACCCAATATATAGCAAAGTAACCCTGCTACGTTCTCCTCAAGACCGGTCGATGATTTCGCCATTTACCTTACCTCCTCATCATTTGATGCTATCAGGATATCTACATCTTTACAGAACTGTCAATCTGTAACCATGCTTATAATTGTCAGTGCGCTATATCTTTCTCCCTTCCCTTAGAGTGAATGCCACGACCATGCCGATCAGCAGAGAACCAAATATGATGACCGCTATTGCCCAGGCCGGCGCATCCGCCGGGGCAAGGGGCTCTTTTTGCGAAGGTTTATTTGTATTTGAGGCTACATCGGCGCCACCCACACCACCCGCGCTATTGTTGACCGGGCTGAGCGCCTGCACACCATAGGAATTGGCCCTTACCGGGAACCCGGGCTCGACCGTGAAAGGCCGGGCTTCCGACCATGGACTGATAGCCCACTGCCCGGTTACCGATCGTGTCGTGCGAACCCGCCAGTAATAGGTATGCCCGGCTTCCAGCCGCCCGGGCGGATAGGAGAAAGCCGGTGAGACTGAATCGGCAGGCTGCAATATGCCGGAATCATATACTTTTAAAGTAAAGGCCGCATCGCGTGCGATCTGTACCTGGTAGTCGCTGGAATAGCAATAATCCTCCCAGCTTAAATCCACCGAGGAATTCCTGCCGGTCACGGGGTCAACCGCCACCGTATCAGGCGCATCAGGCGCTACCTCAGCAACCTGCAGGGTTAAATATCTCGTCCTTATACCCACATTATTGCTCACCGTTATTTTATAGGTAGTCGAATAGTCGGGCTTAACGGTTAGCTGCCCGGAGGGCGTGACATCTCCCACGTTCTGATCGATGTTTACCACTACAGCATTTTCCTCCCTCCACGTCAGTATGGCGGTCTCTCCCCGGACAATGCCGGTGGGAGATATTTGAAATGTAATTATCTGCGGCAGCATGCCGGCCTGGTCCACTTCTCCGCTCACCGGCAGGCTGAATAAACCCAGCCACGCCAGAACAAATGATACAAAGATGACCGCCGCCATGGCATGCGCAGCTAAATCTACGCCCCTGCGTGCTTTTCCTGCTTTATCTGACATCATCTTCTCCCTGTTACACATCTAATTATATACCTTATCCTGATGTGGGAAGGGGCCTTCTGGCCTGTCCGCAAAAGCGGGCGCAGCTAAAGCAACGCTCCCTACAGTAAAGTTCGGCACTCTGTAGGGCCGGATTTTTAAACCCGCCTGAATCGGGCGCAGCTAAAGCAACGCCCCTACGGTGAAGTTCGGCACTCTGTAGGGACGGTTTTTCATTTCGTGAGTGTTTTCGCCAGGTAGCCATTATACTCGGTGAGTTTGAGCAGCACCCTGGCCGCGCGTTTACCCGATGTGTAGTCGTAGTGGTTGCCGATCAGCTTGACCTGCTCCTCGGTGAAAGTCGTCGTGATAACAGGTTTGCCGTAGCTTTCGATCCATTGCCCGCTCAGTGCGCGCATCAGGCGCCCTATCATATCATTGATTATATCCATGCGTGTCCTGCCGCTGTTGGCCAGAGAGGCTGTGCCATTGGCCAAATCGAGCAGGTTATTTACCAGGACATCGTCGATTTTTCCCGAGCGCTTGGCCGCTATGACCATAGATGCCAGATCCTCGATCTCCATCTTATCCTGGATTCCCAGCACCCAACCCAGCATGTTTATCAGGGTCTTGATGGCTGTCTCGACCTTGTAAACATTGTCCGATTTAATGTCCTCGATAATCGGGATGATGGCCTTTAGCGCTGAATCGCGCTGTGCGGATTCCTCAGGCTTCATCTGCTTCTCTTGCTCAGTGCGCTGCTGCAAGAGCAGGTTGCCGAAGAGCGAGAATCCCCCGAACCCCATAAAAATCAGGGCATCCACGGATTTTATGTCAAGCAGCCAGGCCGGCGCGATCAGGTAGGCGATGAAATTGCGGTCGCCGGCCGGGTCGACCGGGTTGCCGCGGCTCCAGCGGGGCGGGAATATCTTATCCAGTTCCTGTATGGTTTTGTCCGGTAGTTTCACCACGTTCAACCCGCCTTCCTCGCAGGCGTCCGCGCACAACACGCCATAGCTGCCGCCCGGAGTAATTATGGCCACGTTGCGGCCCTTAGGCAGCGGCTGCGTCAGGAACCCGATGGCAACATCAAGCATCTCCTCGGGTCCGTCCACGCGCACGGCACCCATTTTCTTAAAGGCCGCATCGTAGACCCGATCGCTGCCTGCCATAGCGCCCGAATGCGACTTAATGGCCTTGGCGGCCGCTTCCGTCTTGCCTGGCTTCAACACGATGACCGGCTTCTTCTGTGTTACCCTTGATACCACCTCGGTAAACCTGGCGCCGTTATTCAGTCCTTCGATATAGGTCATAATGACCTTAACTTCCGGGTCTGCCCCGAAATACTCTATATAGTCCTCGATCTGCACGTCCGCCGCGCAGCCGCAGCTCACGTAGTGCCGGAAGCCGACCCCTCGCTCATATCCCGCCACCACGACTGCCGCGCCAACGTTGCCGCCCTGCGACACGAAGGCCAGCGGACCGTCCTTGACCAGCAGCGGCATCATGAAAGCAGCCAGCGAAGATGATGCGCTCCAGTAGCCCATACAGTTGGGGCCGATAAACCTGATATTGCCCCTTTTCGCTATCGCGTACACCTCGTCCTGGAGCTTCTTGCCCTCGGGACCGATCTCGGCAAAGCCGGCGGAGATGATGACCGCCGATTTGACCCCTTTCTGCACACACTCTTCCATTGCGGCCGCCACCCGCTCAGACGGTATAGTAAAGACCGCCAGGTCCACAGGCCCGGATATATCCGTGACCTTTTTATATACTTTCAGGCCCTGTATCTGTTCCTCGTGGCTATTGACCGGGTAAATAGGCCCTTTGAAAGTATGTATCAGGCTGGTAATGGTAGAAAAGCCCCACTTGTTCCGGTTGTTAGTAGCGCCAATGTGCGCCACGGATGTGGGTAACCCCATAAAAAAATGCCTTGAGGTTCAAAGCATCTTGCTATATAATAGCATCCCAATGGGCACCGTTCAAATTCAGAGGGCGTGATTCCCTATTAATCTTATACGCCTTTAGTCCAGGTGCCTGAAATTCATTAATTCATAAGGAGCTGACCATGATAAAAACCCGCTTCACTGAACTTTTTGGCGTCAAGCACCCCATCATGTTGGCCGGCATGAACTGGATCACCACGCCGGAACTGGTGGCTGCCGTTTGTAACGCTGGCGGCCTGGGCATCTTTGCTACGGCCCGGTGCACACCGGAAGAGACACGCAAGATGATACAGGAGATACGCAAGCTTACCGACAGGCCTTTCGGCATCAACCAGTTGCTCATCCTGGGACAGGTAGCCCGCGACACCATCCAGGTGGCTGTCGAGGAGAAAGTGCCCGTGATCAATTACACCCTGGGCAAACCCTGGTTCATCGACCAGGTCCATAGCTACGGCGGCAAGGTCATCGGGACAACAGCGTTCGTCAAGCACGCCATCAAGGCCGCTGAACTGGGCTGCGACGCCATCGTGGTGACCGGCACCGAGGCAGCCGCCCACGGAGAAGAGGCATCCACACTGGTCATGCTGCCCATCGTCGCCGGCAAGGTCAAGATACCCATTATCTCAGCCGGCGGCTACGGCGATGGCAAGGGCCTGGCGGCAGCTTTAGCGCTGGGGGCAAGCGCCATCTCTATGGGCACACGCTTTGCCATGACCAAGGAAAGCCTGGTCCACGATAACTTCAAGCAGCTGTGCCTTAAGGCCAGCGAGAATGATACGATTGTAAGCACCAAGTTCGATGGTCTGCGCGGCCGCGCTCTCAAGACACCTGTCACCGAGCGTATCGCCAGGGGAGGGTTCCCGCTGGTTGACGCCTTCCGCGGCGCTTACGAAACCAAGCAACTGCTCAACCTCAGCTGGCCGCAGTTCATCGGCATGAGCTTCACCATGATGGGTGCGGATAGCGACCATCCCTTCTGGGTGCAGGCGCGGCAGGCCGCCGGCTACCGCCGTCACACGCAGGCACTCTACCAGGGCGACATGAAAGAAGGCATCTTCTTCGCCGGCCAGATACTCGGCGCCTGCAATGACCTCCCCACCGTGCCGGAGTTGATCGACCGCATCATGGCCGAGGCCGAGGCTACCATTAAGAGCACCTCTGCCATGCTGGCCTGATAACCGGCTGGTGAATTGATAATAAAAAGGGGAAGCGGTACGACGCTTCCCCTTTATTTATTGCCTCGATATTGCTCAGCTTATGCTGAGCCGCTGGGTGGAGCCCTTGAGTATGCCTTCGGCTTCCTTGACCATCCTTTCCACCACTTCCTTGCAGGTAGCCACGTCGTGGATAAGGCCGATAGATTGCCCGACCGGCATCAGGGCATCTTCCGTATTACCGTCGGCCCAGACCGTCTGCTGGCGCAAACCCGAGAGCAGTGGCGCCATCTCTTCCAACTTGGCATGCCTGGCTTCCATGTCCTGTACCTTTTTCACCCAGGCGTTCTTCAGCGCTCGTCCCTGCAGTTCGATGGTCTTGCCGTATAGCACCGTATCGAATTCCTGGCGCCTGATCAGTTCATCCTTGACCTTCTCATTCATCCGGCATTCCTTAGTCGCCATGAAGCGTGAGGCCATCATTACGCCTTCCGCGCCGAGCACCAATGCCGCCGCCAGCGTCCGCCCATCCGCCATTCCTCCGGTGGTAATAACCGGTATCTTCACTGATTCCGCCATGCGCGGTGTCAGCACCACGGTTGTAACATCGTCGCTCAAAGGATGCCCACCTTCTTCTACACCCGCTGCGATAACCGCATCATATCCGGCATGGTCAGCGTGGATGGCGTGCCGCACCGAGCCGACCTTGTGAATGAATTTAACTCCCGCATCGTGCCCGCGTTTAATGGCATCGGGGCCGAAGAATTTATCCACCGGGGCGCCCGATATCTCGAAGGCCGCCACTTTTTCGGCCAAGCAGGCGTTGAACCAGTCGAGATACATCTCCTTAGTAATCCTGAACGAAGGCAGCAGCGACAGGTTCACCGAGAACGGCTTATCCGTCATCTCACGTGTCTTCCTGATGGCCGCGGCTAATTCCGCGCCAGTATCATAATTAGCCGCCGTGATATTGCCCAGCGCGCCGGCGTTGCTGACCGCCGCGCAGAGGTCAGGTTTGCACAGCCACATCATACCGCCGCACATTATCGGGTGTTTAATGCCAAAAAGTTCGGTCATCCGCGTTTTCATTTCTCGTCTCCTCAGTCAACCAACTTAAAAAATTTTAGCGATTATAACACGTGCCCCACTTGAAAACAAAGAATTTAAATACAACTTCGCCTGCCTTTGACATTAAAGGCCATTTTTGAGATTATTACCGTTTGGTAGCCACGATAATAAATAAGGGAGGTTCCTCGCCCGTGAAAACCAGAATAACAGAACTCTTTGGTATACAGCACCCGGTATTGCTTTCAGGTATGGCCTTTGTCAGCCTTCCCAAGCTGGTAGCCGCTGTCAGCAACGCCGGCGGACTCGGCATCTTCAATAGTGTTGCCAATACGCCCGACCAGCTTAAAGGCATTATCCAGGAGATAAAATCCTTGACCGATAAGCCGTTTGCCATCAATGCCACACTCATCTTCCCCAACGGCAAGGAGAACGCCGAGGTTGCCCTGGCCGAGAAGGCGCCGATCATCAACTTCGCACTGGGCAAAGGCGACTGGATCATCAGGCAGGCGCACACCTACGGCGGCAAGGTCATCTCCACCGTCGCCACCGAACGGCATGCCGTTAAAGCAGCGGAGCAGGGCGCCGACGCCATCATCGTTACCGCCCATGAAGCGGCCGCGCACGGCAGCGAAGTCGGGGGCATGGTGCTGCTTCCCCAGATAGCCAGTAAGGTGAAGATACCCATTATCTCAGCCGGCGGCTATTGTGACGGCCGCGGCCTGGCCGCCGCCATGGCGCTGGGCGCCGACGCCATCGCCATGGGTACCCGCTTCGTGGTAACCCAGGAGTGCGATGTGCATCCCAATATCAAGCAGACCGCCATGAAAACCCTCATGGAGGAGACTATTTACTCAGCCGGCATCGACGGCCTTCCCGGCCGCTGGTATGCCAATAAGCGCGCCATCGAGATGTCCAACAGCAAGACCTCTTATATAGATGCACTGAAGGCCGGTTGGGCATTGAGGAAACAGGTTGATACGCCCATATGGAAACTGCTCTTCGGCAGCCTGCAGAAAAGAGGGGTACAGGAATTAGCCCAACAGGCCATCGGCATCGACGCCCTGGGCAAGATATTAGACGACGGCGACCTTGAGAACGGCGTCGTGCCCTTCGGGCAGGTAGTGGGCCGCATACGCGATCTGCCCACCTGCAAAGAGGTGATCGAACGCATCGTAGCCGAAGCGGAAGAGACGATCCGGGCGCTGCAGAGCAAGGTTTAAGAAGCCGCTATCCTCACATTTCCGGAGCGGTACATTATAAGGCCGGCCTCCAGCCTTTTTTCAGGGCGCTTATTAACATATATAAGCATTGCTTAAAGTTGGGGAGTATTAAGATCAACCGGGCGCAGGACTTTAGTACTATTTATATGTTACTTAAAGTCCATTTACATTGACGCACAAGAAAGCTCTTTGATAAACTACAGACCGGCGGCGAAGATAGGAATGAATATTCAGGAGGCAAGTTGATGGATGCGTATTGCATGAAATGCAAAGCCATTAGGGAAATGAAGAATATCAAGGCCGTCAGGATGAAGAATGGCAAACCGGGCACCCAGGGTGTCTGTATAAAATGCGGTACCAGGATGTTCCGCATCGGCAAAGCATAATATAAGACGACACAGTACAAAAGCAGAAATAGACTATTACTGCTTTTTGGTTTTTTATCGATTCAGAATATTTCCATAGATATCGGACGGCACAACACGTCTGCTGTTGTCCAGCGATTTTGCCAACCCCCTTCACTATTATGTTAATATTTGAGTTACGGGGAAAATTTGCGGGAGAAGGCATTGGCTGATAAGAAAGAAAAACCAGACCTTGAAAAATACACCAGGACCGTCGCTCTCAAAGACGGCTCTGTCTTACACCTGAGAACAATTACAACCGATGATGAGGACAGGCTAATGTCCTTTTTCCTGCGGTTGAGCGGGCGTACCATCTACCTGCGCTTCCATCACGTTCTGACCAACCTCTCAAGGGAGGAAGCCCACCAGTATACGGTCATAGATTACAACGATACCTTCGCCGTGGTGGCCACCCAGGGAGAGGGGCAAGAGGAGAGCATCATCGGGGTGGGCCGCTACTGGCGCCTTCCCCATCCCAACCGGGCGGAGATAGCTTTTATAGTTGAGGACCCCCACCAGCGCAAGGGCATAGGTACGCACCTTCTGGAACTGCTGGCGGTGGCTGCGCTGGAAAACGGCATCGACATCTTTGAGGCTGAGGTCCTGCAGGAAAACAGTGACATGATTGATGTGCTTCAGGACAGCGGCTTCAACCAACTCAGCAAGATAGTAGAATCACGTGGGTGGAGGGGCGTTTACAATATCTCCCCCACGCCGTTAGCCCAGCAAAAATCGGCCGAGAGGGAGAAGATCGCCTCGATCGCCTCGATACGCAAATTTATGTTCCCGCGCTCGATTGCGGTCATTGGGGCATCCAACAAGCCGGGCATCGGCAACGCGCTGGTTAAGGACCTCATCAAAAACGAGTACAAGGGCATCATCTATCCGGTCAACCCCAAAGATGAGGTAGTCTCCTCAATTAAGGCCTACCCATCGGTTCTGGATATACCGGGCGACGTTGACCTGGCGCTGGTGGCCGTGGCGGCGGAGAGGATGCAGCCCATCATCGAGGAATGCGGCAGGAAGGGCGTTAAAAGCCTGGTCATTATCACCGCCGGCTTCTCGGAGATGGGAGGAGAAGGCATAGAGCGTGAGAAAAAGCTGCTCAAAACAGCCGGGGCCTACGGCATGCGCATCATCGGGCCCAATTGCTTGGGCATCCAGAATACCAACCTCAACGTCAATATGAATGCCAGCTTCGCGCCGATCTACCCGCTGCACGGCAAAACGGCCTTCGGCAGCCAGAGCGGGGCGCTGGGCGGGGCCATCATCAGTTACGCCATCCAGATCAACCTGGGACTCTCCAACTTTGTCAGCATCGGCAATGGGGCCGATGTAACTGGTAACGAACTCCTGCAATACTGGGCCGAGGATCCTGATACCAACCTTATCCTGCTCTATCTCGAATCGTTCGGCAACCCGCGCAAGTTCGCGCGTATCGCGCGCGAAACGACCCTGAAGAAGCCTGTTGTGATAGTTAAAAGCGGGCGCTCAGCAGTGGGGGCGCGTGCGGCGGCCTCCCATACAGGGGCGCTGGCCTCAAGCGATGTAGCCACCGAGGCGCTCATCAAGCAGACGGGCATGCTGCGCTGCAATACTCTTGAGGAGCTGTTCGATACAGCGCTGCTGCTCTCCAACCAGCCTGTGCCCAGGGGCAACCGGGTAGCTATTTTAACCAACGGCGGAGGCGCGGGTATCATGGCCGCCGATGCGCTGGCGGCAAAAGGCTTTCAGCTTCCGATCCTATCTGAAAAGGCTCGAGGTGTTCTGAAGACATTCCTCCCGCCCAAGTCGAGCTATATGAACCCTGTAGACACGACTGCCGCGGTGTCCCCCGACCAGTACCGGCAGGCGCTCAAGGTTCTCCTCGAGGAGGACATCGATTCGCTCATCATAATCTATATACCTCCCATGCAGTTCCTCATCGAGCTGATGCAGAACGTCATCCGCGAGATGGCCCCGGAGTTCCGCAAGAAGGGCATACCCATCCTGGCCAATTTCCTGGGACTTGAATCGAGGTTGATAGTCGGATCGAAGGAGGAGGGCTACGTGCCCACTTATATCTTCCCGGAATCTACAGCCTATGCTCTGGCCAAGTCATATGAATATAGCGAACGCCTGAAGAGGCCGGAAGGTACAATCCCCATCTTCGGCGATATCGATAAAACCAGGGGCGAAGCGATCATCAAGGCCGCGCTGGCCAGGACTGACCGCTATCCCGTCTGGTTAGATACGAACGAGATAGTTGACCTGTTCTCGGCCTATGGCATTAAATTCGCCCAATCGGGGGTTGCCGCCACGCAGCAGGAGGCGGTTAAAATGGCGGGTAACATCGGCTACCCGGTGGCGTTAAAGCTGTTCTCTTCTACCATCTCGCACAAGACAGACGTGGGCGGGGTGATGCTGAACCTGAAATCGGCAGACGAGGTGAAGAAAGCATACATACAGATAGAGCAAAACCTGGAGAAGCTCTCGCGGAGGGCGGAGATGCAGGGCGTGACCATCCAAAAGATGCTGTCCGGCGGTGTTGAACTCATAGTGGGTGTGACCCAGGACAAATTCTTCGGGCCGCTCATCATGTTTGGCCTGGGTGGTATTTACACCGAACTATTCAAAGACGTGGATTTCAGGATACACCCGCTGACGGACTATGACGCCAGAGAAATGCTGGCATCGTTCAAGGCCCATAAGTTACTGTACGGCTGGCGTGGCTCGCCGCCCTCGGATACCGCGGCCATCGAAGACCTGTTACTCAGGGTTTCGGCCATGATAGAGGATATACCCGAAATACAGGAGCTTGACCTCAACCCGCTGATAGCCATGCAGGAAGGGC
>JAPLHJ010000099.1 GCA_026389675.1 Chloroflexota bacterium
GCAGGCAGGCTTCAATGACATTCCGGGTGCCTTCGATATTGACTGCGGCACAGCGGCGCCAGTCGTTCATCCTCAGTGAAATGTGAGCAGCCAGGTGATACACCACATCGGCGCCGCGGAACGCGGCTGACAATGAGTCCAAATCGCTTACGTCACCCTGGAGTAAATCAACCGGCAGGCCCTCTAAACCCAGGTTGCGCGTATGTGATAGCACGCGCACCTGCCTGCCCCTGGAGATAAGGGCCCTGGTGAGGTTAACGCCTATGTGTCCGGAGGCGCCCGTAATGGCAGTCAGCATGGTTTTAGAATGTAGCTTGAGATATTAATGGCACAGTTTAAGTGTCCTATCACTGCATGTCAACCTGCTATGACCTACGTTAAAATACGTTAACGATATAATTAATACGATAAGAAGAATTGATAATAGACTATTATGTTGTTATCATAAAACCCATGATGAAAAGTTCGACAGTCACGCTCGATGATATATTCAGTCCCCGCAGCGTGGCGGTTGTGGGGGTATCTCCCCAGAACTGGATGACATTTGCAGCTTTCGCGATTTATTCGTTAAAGGAAGCGGGATTCCCCGCAATCTACCCGGTTAACCCGAAATATACGGAGGCCTACGGGTTGCCCTGTTATCCATCTGTCTCGGCCATCCCGGGCAGGGTTGACCACGTGATGGTGTGTGTGCCTGCCGAAAGGTCGCTGGATATCCTTGACGATTGTGCTCGTAAAGGGGTGCAGTCTGTACACTTCTTCACGGCCGGCTTCAGTGAGAGCGGTGAGAAAAAACGTATCGAGCTGGAAAGATCGATGCTGCAGAAGGCCCGGGATGGCGGGTTCCGCATTATCGGTCCCAACTGCACCGGTTTGTATGTCCCCAGTGCGCGCCTGACCACGGCTACCCGCCTGCCGATGGAGCCCGGTGGTATTGCCTTTCTGTCGCAGAGCGGGGGCCATGCGCAGGATATGCCTCTCCACGCCGGGGCGCGTGGGCTGCGCTTCAGCAAGGTCATCAGCTACGGCAACGCGCTGGATATCGACGAATGTGAGCTGCTGGAATATTTTACCGGTGATCCCGAGACAAAGATTATCGCCGCATATATCGAAGGCGTCAGGGACGGCGGCCGCTTCCGCAGCGTATTAGAGAAAGCGGCGCGGGTCAAGCCGGTAGTGGTTTACAAGGGCGGCACGACTGACGCTGGCCTGCGCACGACCATGAGCCACACGGCCAGCATGACATCCTCGGTAAGGATCTTCCAGACCCTCTGCCGGCAGGTCAACACCATCCAGGTGGGAGATATTCAGGAGATGATAGATGTGTTGGTCGCCCTGAATTTTGCCACTCCGTATCCTGCCGGGCGCGGTATAGCCGTGCTGGGAGTGGGAGGTGGGCCCAGTGTTGAGGCTGGTGACCATATGGAAAAGGTCGGCCTCCAGCTTACTGCATTGTCGGGAGAGGCCCAGGCGGAACTGAAGAAATTCCTGCCTAATGACGGGGGCATTTTCACCAACCCCCTGGATGCCACCAGCCTGGTATTCCCGGATGTGATTTATCAGACCATGAAAGCGGTCAGCCAATCGCCTTCGGTGGACATGATAATGTACCACATGGGCTTTCACCCGGTAACCAGGTGGGGCGAAGGAAGGTTCGCCAACGATTTATTCCTGAAGCCGGCCGCCGAGGCAATGAAAAAAGCGGGCAGGGAAACGCATAAGCCGGTTATCCTGGCGCTCAACCCTGCCTCAGATGCTACCGGTACTGACGAGCAACTCAAGGTCCAGTCGGGGTTTGTTGAAGCCGGGCTGCCTGTGTTCCACTCGATAGAAAAGGCCGGGCTGGCCATGGCCAGAGTGGGAGAATGGTTTAAAAAATTTTCGGCGGTATAGATGGGGTGTATAAGCAGGCATGAGTGAGATAGAGGGACAGGGCAGTGCTTATGGCCGTATTTTTCGGGAGGTTTTCGGTCTGGGCAAACCGATTGTGGAATTGGAGAAAATGATTGCTCAATTAAAATCGATAGATATTTATTTGCATGAGATGCAATCAATATTTAGGGGCTTCGCTGCCGGGCTTCTACACGGTCTGGCAGTGCTACAGGATGGCAAGATTTTATGGGCAAATGAAGCCGCCTGCAGGATATTTGGATATAAAATTGAAGAGGTTATCAATACCTCGGGAATCGCCCTGGCCCACCCGGATTACCGTGAGAAGCTCGCAGCTCGCTTGAGTGCGATACAGGCGGGCGATGTCCTGCCTACATACGATATATGGCCTTTCCTGACGAAAAACCGGGTAGTCAAGCAAATTGGGAGCTACGCAAATCGTATATTCTACGGCGGCAAGCCGGCTCTCCTGGCAATATTAGTGGATTTGTCGGAAGAGCAGACACTGCAACATGAACTATCGATGCGTGCGGAAATGCTTGAGCTTGTCGCTGATTTTGTATTTATGCTCGATATGAAGGGGAAGATAAAATATGTCAATAGATCTATGTGCGAGGTCCTGGGCTATACAGTCGATGAGATGGTAGGGAGGAGCATACTTGATTTTCAAACTAAAGAGCATAAAGAAAGGGTCAAAATCCGGTTGCAGTTGGCTACGCCTGCGAGTCAGGGCAGGTATAAAACAGCGTACGAATGCAAAGATGGTACAATAATCCCGGTATCCGCGATTGGGAAGGTAGTCAACATTGGTGGTAACCAATATATACTCGGGGTGGCCAGGCAGAGCCTGCTTAAGGATGGACAGATATGAATGCTGCCGACCTGGTATGCATGCGGGTATAGGGTGACTGATCCTGTTTAAGGGAGATAATAATGCAGCCGCAAAAACACGTGGCCGGACCGATTAACAGCCGGATTGATGAACTGAGCAAAGGGATCAAGGTGCTTGAGGAGACGGTTGCACGGTTAAAAGAGATGGACTTGAACTTCCAGGAGATACAGTTCATCATATACAACTATGTAGAAAAGATCAGGGAAGGCCTGGTGCTTATCCAGGATGAGATAGTGATATGGGCAAACCGGGCGGCCTGCGATATTCTGGGGTATGAATTGGAAGAGGTTATAAATAAATCTGCAGTCGACCTGGTTCATCCCAAGTACAATAAGCTACTTTCGGCTCGCTTCGCGATGGTGCAGGCGGGGGACGAGATACCTGTCGGTGTGCTGTGGCCCTTCATGACTAAAACCCGTGAAATCAAGTACGTCAGGCCGTTCAGTTACCGCGTCATGTACATGGGGCGGCCGGCCATCATGGCATTTTTTTATGATGTGACCGAGGAAAGGAAGTTGAATGATGAGTCGACACTGCGGGCCGAGATGCTCAATCAAGTATCTGATTCTGTCTTCCTCCTCGATCTGAAGGGTAATATAAAATATGTTAATAAAGCTGTGTGCGATTCCATGGGCTACACGCAGGACGAGATCACTAAAATGAATGTCGTGGACATTAATGCGAAGGAACTGAAGCGAAAGGCTGAAATCCGGCTGAAACTGAGCTCCTCAGAGAAAGAGAGCAGGTTCAAGACAGTACACGTGCGGAAAAACCGTAGCAGGATGCCGGTGGATGTGCGGATCAGGGTGATAAATAGAGGCGATCAACAATTTATACTCGGGGTAGTCAGGGAAATTTTACCTGAAGGATTGCAGGATATGTAGACATCCGGCCCATCGGCAGGCTGCACCGGTCCAGTCACATGGATATCTACCAGTGTTACCCGTCGTCTTACTGAAATGAAATTAAAACTTATTCACCCGTTATGGACCCATCTGCCGGCATTGGTGTTGATAGTCACAGCCATAGTTATTACGCTGATGGCCTTCCCTCTGCCGGATTCTGCGCCCACTCATTTCGATATCGCTGGGAAGCCTGATGCCTATGGCTCGCCCTGGACAAGCTCCCTGCTGTTACTGGGCTTGTCCTTAGGTTTTGTTATCCTTTCGGCATGGTTGGACGAACTCTGGGCGCGCCAGGAGAAAAAGAAAACCTTTAACTGGATATCGCTTTTCGATGAACTCGCCATCGGCGACATGTGCGGGATCCAGATAGCCTATGTCAATATGATCAGGTCATCCGGCCAGGTATTCTCCTTCCCCTGGATTGAGATAGCGCTGGCCTGCGGACTGGCTACCGGCCTGGCGCTGCTTCTGGAGCTTATCAGGCCCTACCGTCATTATGAAAAAGTGTATGCGGCAACGGATACAGGCCGGATACAGGAGAAGATTGCCCGGATTGTTGAATCAGGCAAGCCATTGGATTACAAGGAGTCGCAAAATCCCGCCTATACCGGCGTGCTGGCCGTTGTGGTCCCGGCGGGGATGTTTGTGGCCGCTGCCCTCACCTGGCAGGTTCTGCCGTGGCTGTCAATTATATTGATCTTAATCGGGTTTGGCTTCATAACGACATACGGCGGATTCCGTATATCAGTTACCAGGGATTTAGTGGCTGTGAAAATGGGGATACTGGGGATAAATCTGCTGCGGTTAAAAACTGCCGAGATAACCGCTGTGGAACTGCACGACTTCTCACCCCTTCATGATTTCGGTGGCTATGGTATCCGCTTTAATAGCGGGATACAGGCTTATTATTTAAAAGGCGATCGCGGTGTTTTACTGTCCGCTGCCGGCGGCAAGAGATACCTGCTCGGCTCAGATGACCCGGAACAATTAGCCGCAGTCATCGATGCCGCCCGCGCATAATGCGGCTGTACAGAAGGTCTGCCGCTTAAACGAAATAGCGCGGGATGAGATATTTTAGCTGCCGTAAAATATTCCTGAAGAAGCCGATGCGCTTTTTCTTCTGTTTTTTCTCCATATTATCCACCTGCACTACTTTTCGTATTTTGCGATGAGGTCGGCGGCGTTCATAGCTGAGGCAGTCACCACCGGTATACCACCGCCGGGATGGGTCGAAGCCCCTACTAAGTAAAGACCCTTGATTGATTTCGATTTGGCGGCCGGACGGAAGCAGATGGAATGGGGAACATCCTGCCGCAAGGCATAGATGGCCCCTCCGGGTGATAGCAACCTCTTTTCAAAGTCCGCCGGCGTGGAGAATTCCGCTACCCTGACATGCTCTTCAAGTCCGGGCAGGTATTTCTGAGAATAGTATTTGATTATGCGCTCCATCAGGCCTTTTTTCTCCGCATCCCAGGTGGTCCCGTCGAGTTTGCGTGGTCCCGGACCCATGGTAAGGATAATGATGTTGTGACCCTGGGGCGCCAGGCTGGGATCGGAGCGCGTCGTACAGCTGATGATGCCGAATTGTTCCGCAGGATAGCGGCCCTGCTCATATTCGTCCCACCAGTATTTATTCATCTCTTCCATGGGGATGGTGGCCAGTGTGTGGTGTGACTCCAGTGGGGGATCGTAGTCGACCCCCAGGTAAACCGTGGGTGTTGACATCGAATATTCATAGCTCCTCACGCCTGTGCGCACAATGCCCGGCAGGTGCTCCTCGCCTATCAATTCCAGGTAGAGGGTTTTGGCGTTGATGTCCGAGATGACCAGGTCCGAAGTAATCTCCGTGCCGTCGGCCAGCACCACACCCATGGCACGGCGGTCTTTAACCATAACGCGCTTGACCAGAGTATTCAGCTTCACAGCCATGCCCAGTTTCTCGCCTACCCTTTGAAACGCTGCCGGTATCGCGATCATTCCGCCTTTGCTGTAATAAATCCCCTCGTGCTCGGAATATGGTATCACTGCGTACAAACCGGGCAGCAGGTCGGGGGGAAGCCCTGCATACAGGCACTGGTAGGAAAGCGACTCGCGTACTTTTTCGCTTTTAAAGAACTTCTTCAGGACCGCCTGGTAGCTGCCGTTGAAAAGCGGCATGTATTTGAGCATGGCGGGTGTCTGGGCAAACATGCTTACAATGTCCCCGAAAGTATTGGCCGGCTTGATGAAAAAGCCTTCAATCGCGGCGTCGTTGAACTCCTTCATGTATTTGCAGAAGGCGTACCACCCCTTGACATCCTCCGGGGCTATTTTCGCTATCTCCTGCGCAGACTCCTCGATAGATTTAGGATAGCGCAGCTTTGAGCCGTCCTTGAGCAGGACCGAAAAGATGAGACGAGGCTCGATGAGCTCAACCTCTTTTCCCAGCGTGGTGCCGAGGCGCTGGAAGCACCAGTCCATGACCTGTGCATCCTCGATGATGGATGCGCCGAGGTCGAAGTGGTATCCGCTTCTTTCAAACGTGGAGCAGCATCCGCCCACCCTGTCGCTCTGTTCCAGCAGCAACACCTTACGCCCCTGCTTGGCCATCAATGCCCCTCCAGCCAGTCCGCCGATGCCGGCCCCGATCACAATAACGTTATAATCAGCCATTTGAAACCTCCCTGTGATACCAGAGTTTGACTCTACAGAAATAAAGTGAATCGATATGGTGGGCCATTGTGGATTCGAACCACAGACCCCAGTCTTATCAGGACTGTGCTCTAACCAGCTGAGCTAATGGCCCATTTGAAATGCAGAGTAAAGTATATAGTTTGCCGCGAATCAGTGTCAAATACCCTGCATCCCAATGCGCTCGTATTCTGACCTTATGTGATTTTATAAACCCAACCGAATTTATCGGGTTTTTCCCCGTACTGTATGCCGGTGATGGCGTCATACAGCTTCAATGAAAGGCTGCCTACCTTGCCCTTGTTCACCACGATATCCTTGCCCTTATGCTGTATCATGCCGATAGGGGATATGACGGCGGCAGTGCCGGTGCCGAAGGCCTCTTTGAGAGTGCCCTTTTCAGCCGCGGCAATGACTTCATCAATTGGTAGCCGGCGTTCGCTGACCTTCATGCCCCAGTCTTTGGCAAGCTGGATAACGGAGGCGCGCGTCATGCCGGCCAGTATCGTACCGCTCAGGTGAGGCGTGATAAGTTCGTCGCCGATATGGAAGAAGACGTTCATGGTGCCGACTTCCTCGATGTATTCTCTGTGGATCCCGTCAAGCCAGAGGACCTGTGTGAAGCCCTTCTTGAGCGCCTCGTGCGCCGCCAGCAGGCTGGCGGCGTAGTTGCCGGCGGTCTTGACCGCGCCCATGCCGCCTTCCACCGAGCGTGCGTGCTCGATCGCCGTGATCAGCTTGACCGGGTTGAAACCTTCCTTATAGTAAGCCCCCACCGGCGAAAGAATGACGAAAAACCTGTAGGTATGAGAGACGTGGACGCCCAGGTTGTTGTCCGCCGCGAAGGCAAACGGCCGAATGTAAAGCGAGTAACCTTTCTGCTTGGGCACCCACTCCCTGTCTATTTTAATCAGATGTACCAGGCCTTCCTTGAAAGTCTGCTTGTCGACTTCCGGTATGCAGAGCCGCCGGCACGACCTGTTAAAGCGGTCGATATGCTCATCCAGCCTGAAGATGTTTATCGAGCCGTCCTTAGCATAGAAAGCCTTGAGCCCCTCGAACACCGCCTGTCCATAATGCAGTGTTGACAGCGAAGGCAGCAGCCTGATGGGTCCGAATGGTACGATTTTCGGCTTCAGCCAGTGCTCTTTTCCGTATGATATGGCCAGCATATGGTCGGTGAATACATCACCGAAGCCAAGCTTGTAGAAATCCACTTTCTTTATTTTGCTCTGTTTGATTTTTTTAACTTCCATTGCCATTTTGACCTCCTGCGTATA
>JAPLHJ010000058.1 GCA_026389675.1 Chloroflexota bacterium
AAGGTTAAACTGTGGTGCACACTCAAAGAGCCCAGTATTTATGCTAATTGCGGATATGCAACCGCGGAGTGCCCTCCCGGCGAGAAGGACTATAAGAAGGCGGCAAGGGCTTTCCGGAACATGATGCTGGCGCATACAGCGGCTTATCAAGTGATTAAAAGGATCCGGCCGGAGGCGAAGGCGGGGTTGGCGATCCATATACATTTATTCGATCCGCTCAACCCCTGGAACATTTTCGACGTTCTGGTAGCCTACCTGCTTAACAAGAATATGAATGACTGTCACTTCCCATACCTCACTAAAGGACGTTTCAGCTTCTCAATCCCGGGCATGGTAAATGAGACTTATTCCGGCGCAGAGAAAGACGCCTTCGATTTCATCGGCCTGAACTACTATACGCATAGCTACAGGAAATTCCAGATGTCCGGGAGCGATCAATTCCCCGAGGTAATGAAGCTGCCGCCCGATCAGTTGACGGACATGCAAAACGAGGTATATCCTGCGGGACTCTACCGCGCGCTTAAACTTATCACGCGCTACACGTCCAAACCCATTTATATCATGGAGAACGGCATCGCCGATAAAGCAGACACCAGGAGGGCCGGCTATATTGAGCAGCACCTGCTGGTGCTGAATAAGGCCATAGCCGATGGAATTGATATACGGGGATACCAGTACTGGTCGCTGCTGGACAACTTCGAATGGGCCAAGGGATTCGATATGAAATTCGGCCTGTATAAAGTTGACTTTGCCACACAGAAACGCACCCTGTATGAAGGCAGCCGCAGGTATCAGGAAATCATCCAGGCCAGCAGGAAATCGTTCGAGAAGTGATCCGGCGCAACGTCCGCCCGATAAAGCGGGCGGGTTTGAAAACCCGCCTCTACGTTGTTCTTCGCAAAGACGGGGGGAAAAGCCCGTCGCAAAGAGAGGAAAAGCCCTTACACTAACGACAGGTATTAAGAGGGCACGTTAATTGTAGTGTGGAGAGCAGGTACACACCTCAAAACGATCACATCGCTTAACCCGGGTAAAAGGCGGGCTGTCCGGTCCAAACCTTTTAATAGAAAAGAAGCTATGTTTTTGGGTAACCCGGCCAATAAATCCCCCCAGCCGGGCATGCAGCTAAGCATCGACACACCGATGACCTTATCAACCTTCAGATGCCGGCCCGCCAGTTTGAGAAGCATCCCGTAATTGAATTTAATGGTATGGTCCGGCGGAGGTTCCCAGGGTAGGCGCTTGTAGGGGTTCCTGATATTGAGTATGCGCCGCACCCAAAAAATAAATTTTCCGAGCTTAAAACCCAGGCTTCCAAAATTAGCAATGGCAATTACAGCATACCCTCCGGGTTTAATAACCAGCGCCATCTGCTGCAAAGCTTTGCCCGGATCGGCGAAGTGGTCCAGGGCCCCTTTACAGACAACCTTATCCACGGATCCGGCAACGATAGGGATACTCTCACCGATGGCTTGCAGCACGAAAGTATTTTGCCCGTTCAGCTTCAGCGTTTCACGCGCATGCGATATCATCACAAATGAGGGCTCGAGACCGATCAACATTGCCCCCGATTCAGACATATTGACGATATCAATGGCCCGGCCGCACCCGACATCCAGGATGCATTCACCCGGCCTGGGGTCAACCATGTCTATGGTCGCTTTACTCATGCGATAAAAGAGAAATTCGACATCCGGCCTGATCCTGTCAGGCAATACCTCATTGTCATCCCAATTTAAATCGATCCTGTTCATTTATGCTGTCCAATGGGTGACCAAAATACGTACCCCGATGCCTATTAAGACAACGGCCCCCAGCAGCAAAGCCCACCTGCCAATCCAGGCACTTACCTTACGCCCCAACCAGTAACTGACGGCAGTAACTGAAAAAGCCACGATGCCGATAATGGCCGCGGCTATCCAAATGTTGATGTGCAGAAAGGCAAAGGAGAGCCCCACGGCCAGGACATCGATACTGGTGGCAATCAGGTTTGGCCACCTGGTGATATCCACGCTTTTAGATTCAGATTCGCCCTTGATAAACTCCCAGGCCATCCTCACACCGATAAATGCCAGCAGCGCAAAGGCGATCCAGTGATCGTAATTGGAAATATACTGCACCACTGTCTGGCCTATCAGCCACCCCAAAAGCGGCATCCCCATCTGGAAAAGCCCGAAGGCCAGCGCTACCCGTAACATGGACTTCCAGGAGAATTCTTTGCCGGACGCGCCCACGCCCAAAGAAACAGCAAAGCAATCAGCGGAAAGCCCGAGGGCAATCACAAACACAGAGAGAAGGTCAGTAAAATTCATAACCGGTAAAGTATATCAAAATGAGATAGAGGGCATACCGATTGGCACAATTACTAATATGTAAACCTTTACTGACCGGGCAGGACGCCGGCTGCCTTTTCCAGATCTGCATAGCTGGCCATACCGGATATTTTATCGACAAATCCCGCTAAATTCCCATAGTTCTTGCGCAATTTAAGCATGTCCTGGTAAACCGGGCTGACCGCGCCGGGATCCTGTCCATAGATTCCATGAAAGGCGAAATAAGCCTGGTTCAACTTCCTGATCGCGTAGCCGTGCTGGTTGAAATACAGCCGCCTGTCCTTCATGTACTGTTCAGCTTCCCCGATTTTGCCTGCGGCAAGCAAACCGTCGACATTCAGCCTGGTTTCCCTCATTTCCTTATTGAAATCGAATACCACCTGGCCGGTGCTATCCACCTTGCCGCCTGCATTTGAATAATAACGCTCATACACCTTGTCCCCGATCTCTCGCGCGATCATACCCGCCAGGGTTTCATTCAGCACGATAACGGCCGGATCCTGGCGCAGCCCCAGTGAATCAAGCAGGTATAAGAAACCGAGTGGTTTAAAGGCCAGGTATTGATGGGCCCATTCCTCCACCGCGGCGTTCACGATAT
>JAPLHJ010000266.1 GCA_026389675.1 Chloroflexota bacterium
AACACCCGCACAAACTTCTACTAATCAGTCTTCCCAGCCGCCGGCGCAATCAAGTACTTTGACGGCTATACAGCCGAGTATCCAACCTGTAGCACAGACACCTGCACAGCAAAATTCCGGCTCAGGTTCGATATCGACTGCAAACGCGGTAACGTCACCGCCCGTTTTGTCCAACAGGATTGATGTCGTATATTTCCATGCGAACCTTAGATGTGTGACATGCCTGTGTTTTGAAAAAGAGGTCACTAATATCATAAAAACATATTTTCAAGACGCCATAAACAGCGGCAAGCTTACATACAGGGTATTAAATATCCAGGAACCGCAGAATGCTGTCATAGCCAAGAAATACGGCGCCCTCGGATCACAGCTATTTATTAATACTGTCATAAACAATTTCGACAATATTGAAGATATTCAAGATATATGGTCCTGGAACTGCGTTGACAATCCGGCCGGCTTTGACATGAAGGTGAAAAACATTGTTGAACTCAGGCTCAATGGGCAAAGATAATGGACTTATCGTCTTTAACGTCAAATATAAACATACCTGTGCTATCGGCATTTTTTTTAGGGCTGATGGCTACTGTCGGGCCGTGTACCATGGCAACCAATATCGCGGCCCTCGCCTATGTAGGTCGAAACCTGACAGACCGTAAATATTCTGTGGTGACAGCGGCCCTATATACACTGGGCCGGATGTTGACCTATACGGTACTGGGCGCACTTATTATTTACCTCGGACTCAGTATCCCGGGAGTGTCTGTAATCCTGCAGGATGTAGGGGAAAAAGCCCTCGGGCCGTTCTTGATAGCAATAGGCGTGTTGATGCTTTTCATAGATAAGATATCTTTCGGTCGCAGCGGCAACAGCTTATCCAATCTCGGCGGAAAGGTCGCCGACTGGGGAATGATCGGAGGACTTCCTCTCGGTGCTATCTTTGCCCTAGCATTTTGTCCCTACAGCGCCGTGCTGTTTTTTGCCGTATTGCTTCCGCTGGCGTTGAAAACCACCGGCGGCGTGACATTGCCGGCCTTTTTCGCCATAGGAACAGGGTTGCCCGTCTTGCTTTTCGGAATACTGCTTTCCTTTGGAGTGGCAAGCGTCTCAAAGTGGATCGATGCAATTTCGCGAAGCGAAAAGGTGATGCGCATTGTGATCGCCATCATATTCATTTGCATAGGGATTTTCTACATGCTGCCCTGGCTGGGCACGTTATTCACAGCTAACTAATTTTCATGAGGTGTCCATTATGAAACCATTCGATTTTGCAGGTTGGCTAATCGCGATATTAATTATTTTTGCACTCACACTGCAATTGTCCTGTACTCAGGGTGATAGCACGGTTAATCAAAACAATCACGCACCCATTATTGAAAAAATAGTTAATGATAATTTTACCTATCATAATAGACCAGTAAAAAGAGAATGCATTGCGAGCGATATTGCTAGCGATAACCTGACATATATATGGGAAGCAAAGGATGGCAAAATTACAGGCGATGGCAAGAGCGTTTTATGGACGCCTCCCGGCAATATGCAGAATTACCCTATAACGCTCACGGTCACTGATGGTAACGGGGGAGAGGCAAACGAAACTATCTATATATTGGTCGTTACCAATGCGGATGGCAGCGATACAACAAATATTGAGATGAAATTGGAATTGGGGGACAACACTACGGTGGTAATTGAAAATCAACGTGTGGGGATATGGAAAACCACCAGCATTCTTTGTAGTGTAGAGGGTGCTAAAGAAAGTGACCTTATATACAGATGGTCTGCGGACTACGGGAGGATACAGGAGAATAAGGACCAAGCAAATAAGATAAGTTGGATTGCTCCCGGCGTAAAAAGCAATTGCACAGTCGATGTTACGGTCACCGATACGCAAAAGGGCAGTGTGGCCAAAGGGCAGGTAAAATTTAATGTATTTTGTTGTGGCAAGGAATTAATTCAAGATTAAAGAGTTATCTATTATGAAACCACTCAATTTTGCTGCGGCAATTAGTGATTAATAACAGCGATTGATAAAGGAATGAGTGAAAATGTCATTTAACAAATTCATGCGGCTATCCGGCAAGGTCCTATTTCTTGTATTGGCTGTGTTTTTGGTATTCAACATAAGTTGCTTCGGTGGAACGGACACATATATTGAGAAAGACCTTACAAAAATATCGCTTGAGCAGTCATTGCGTAACGGAAAACCCACCCTTGCAGATTTCGGCTGGAGGAACTGCATTCCATGCAAAATGATGAAACCTGTCCTTGAAACGCTGGCAGAGAAGCAAAGAGGACAACTTAACGTTTTAATTGTGGAGGTTTACGAGCATGAAGACCTTATGGACCAATATGGCATAAAGTCCATCCCAACCCAGATATTATTTGACAGCCAGGGCAAAGAGTTAATGCGTCACCTGGGATATTGGGCTCCGGAGGAAATGGCGCTGGAACTGAAAAAAGTAGGAGTTAATTGATAATTCAGAAAAGGAGTTGCGATATGAAAGAAGAACAACAATGGCAGGCCGGAATAAACACCCACGAGAATGCAATATTCTCTTGTTTTGGCGGAGCGTCGAATACAGGCATAACCAGTGGATTAGCTTGCCTGGAAGTGGTTAAAGAGTTGGGATTGCAAAAGGCAGCCATCATGTGCCTGGGCGGATTGCCGACCAGTGTGAAACCGGTATTAGGCAAAACCAGAGCGGCAAAAAAGATTATCACCGTAGATGGCTGCCCCTTTGAATGTAGCCGGAAGATAGTTGAACAGGCAGGATTCAAACCGATCAGTATTGTACTTACACGGGATATCGGTATGAAAAAGAAGGGGCTCAGCGAGGACATTGGCAGGGAGATCAAAGGGGTCATGGAATATATTTCCGACGACGAGGTGAAGAAGGCTAAAGAACTGATCGTAAGCACTATTATGAATGAGTAGCTATAGATAAATAAAAATATAAAAAGGGAGGCACAAATAATGGACATGGTACCTGAATGGGCATGGGAGTTTCATGGGCATCACTGTCCCTTCATGCCGCTGGGCTATCGCATGGGCAAGCTGGCCATGAAGGAATTAGGGGCCGGGCACGAGCCAGACCATGGATTTTTCGTCATACCGGAGCTGGGTATCGGGCATCCCCAGACCTGCCTGATGGACGGCATCCAGATAGCAACCGGCGCGACATACGGCAAATCTCTGATGGAGAAGACCTTCTGGGGCAAGCTGGCTGCTGTGTTTTATCATCCTCAGTATCTCGGAAAGGGTGCACTCCGACTATACGTCACTAATCAGTTCCAGGATGAATTCGGGAAAGTGGAATTTTTCACCTATAGAAAAAAGAAGGTCGAACCTTCGAAAATCCCGGACAATGTCACCAAAGAAGCCGTAGACTGGATGTATGCTCAGTCGGACGATAAGGTGTTTAAACTCGATTGGATAGGTGACTACAAATTTACGCCTGCCAGGGGATCGTTTAACAAAGTGAAATGCGCAAAATGCGGTGAGTATGTTTTCGAGCGGTACGTGCGGTTGGTCGACAACGAGCCTAATTGCATACCGTGCTCCGGTTATAAATAACAATCCGACGATTTGCCAGGGGTACCCCTGGGATTGTTGCCCCAGAGGATAACTAAAATGTCTGTAATAGCTACAATTATAGCCTGTGTGGCTGTGTTCGCACTTGCCGTGCCATTCTCAATGGTGGGTCAGGGTGGAGGGTCAACTTATGTGCCCATCTTGCTAATGACAGGAATGGGGATGCATGAGTCTTCCACCACTAGCCTGTTCATGATCATGCTGGCGAGCATAGCATCGACTCTGGTATTTGGCCGCAAGAAGACAGTAGACTGGAAACTTCTATTTGCCATTGTTCCCTTCGCTATTGTCGGCTCATTCGCCGGCGGTTATGTCGCTCAATGGGTTAGCTCCATAGCTCTAAAGGCTATCTTTATCGCGGTGCTTGGAGTTGCTGCATTCTTCATGCTCCGCCCCGCTACTGAGGGCAAGCGTCCGGATTTTATGCCAGCCTGGTACTGCTGGGACAGGACCTGCGGGGAACATCAATACCAAATAGCAATGGGGGTTCTTATCCCGGCAACCATCCTGGTCGGATTTATTTCAGGGCTGATAGGGGTTGGTGGGGGTTTATTTCTTCTGCCAATGCTGATGCTGCTATTCGGCTGTCCGACGCGCGTTGCTAT
>JAPLHJ010000159.1 GCA_026389675.1 Chloroflexota bacterium
ATACATCCACGGCAGTTGATTGAGGAAGGCAAGAGCAACCAGTTTGTCGATGCCATGGTCAGGAAACTGCGCATTTTCACACGCGCCTTCTATCCCAGGCCGATTATTTACCGGGCTATCGATTTCCGTACCAATGAATTCCGCAACCTGCGTGGCGGTGACAAATATGAAACTGTCGAACAGAACCCCATGATCGGGTTCCGCGGATGCTACCGCTACATCCTGAACCCCGACCTCTTTGAACTTGAATTGAAAGTCATACAGAAGGTCAGGGAACTCGACAAGAACCTTCACCTGATGATCCCCTTCGTACGCACGCTATGGGAATTTAAACGCTGCAAGAAGCTTATAGATGACAGCGGACTTGGTGAGGACAGGGATATGCAGTTATGGGTAATGGCTGAGGTGCCCTCCGTGATTTACTGGCTTGAAGACTACGCTAAAGCTGGTATTAACGGTGTTTCGATTGGTTCAAATGACCTCACCCAGCTAATGCTTGGCGTGGATAGGGATAGTGAAATATGCGCCCCGCTGTTTGACGAACGCGACAAGGCGGTGCAGGAGGCTATTAAATCTATTGTAAAAACCTGTCATAAGATGGGCATAACCTGCTCGATCTGCGGCCAGGCGCCTTCCTACTACCCTGACTTTGCAGAAAGGCTGGTAGAATGGGGCATTACATCTGTGTCGGTAAATCCGGATGTCATCGACAGGGCGAGGCACAACGTCGCGGCGGCCGAACAGCGCATACTGCTCAAGCTGGCGCGCAAAATGACTATGAGCGAAGAGTAGTATAATTAAATAGGCGGCGATAATTGCAGGGTAACTGCTATTTAGCACGGCAGTTATCCTGCTTTTTATTGAAATGAATAATTTACGCAACTTCTGCATTATTGCCCATATAGACCACGGTAAGTCCACTTTAGCTGACAGGATACTGGAACTGACCGGAATGGTCCGCAAGACGAGCATGGACCAGATGCTGGACAGCATGGATCTCGAACGGGAAAGAGGCATAACAATCAAAGCCAAGTCGGTCAGGATACCTTATAAGGCCAGGGATGGTGGTGAATACATCCTGAACCTGATTGACACGCCGGGGCATGTGGATTTTAATTATGAGGTTTCGCGCAGCCTGATGGCCTGCGAGGGCGCCGTGCTGCTGGTGGATGCTACACAGGGCGTGGAAGCCCAGACCATCGCCAATGCCAACCTGGCGCTGGATGCCGGTTTGAAAATCATACCTGCAATTAATAAGATCGACCTGCCAGGCGCTATGGTAGATGACTGCTGTTTGCAGCTGTATTCCATGCTCGGCCTGAGCATAGAGGACATTTTGCTCGTCTCGGCCAAGGACGGCACAGGTGTGATCGAATTGCTTGAAGCGGTAGTGGCGAGGGTACCTCCTCCTTCGGGAAGCGCAGACACTCCTTTAAAGTGCCTGATCTTCGATTCATTTTACGATGCTTACCGCGGTGTCATTCCACACCTGAGGATATTCACAGGAAGCTTAAAGGCGGGGGACAAAATACTGATTAAATCCACCGAGAAGATATATGAGGTTGAGGAAGTCGGGTATTTCAGCCTCGGCCTGGCCCAGTGCCCCGTGCTGCAGGCGGGTGAGGTCGGATATGTGGTGGCGTTGATCAGGAACGCTGGCGAAATACACGTGGGAGACACCGTGGTTTCAGCCGACCACCCGGAGGAATTAGCTATACCCGGTTTCAGGATGGCGCAATCCATGGTGTATTGTGGCGTTTATCCCATTGTGACCAGCGAATACGGCAAACTGGGCGCGGCGCTGGAGAAATTCAAGCTTAACGATTCGTCCATTGTTTTCGAGAAGGAGAACTCGGCGGCGCTGGGTTACGGATACCGCATGGGCTTCCTGGGCATGCTGCACATGGAGATAGCTCTGGAAAGGCTGAGGCGTGAATATGAACAGGATATCATTGCGACCATGCCCTCGGTCATCTACAAGGTCTTCTGCAAAAACGGAGATATATTGATGCTGGATAACCCTTCTAAGTTCCCGCCCGAGGGGAACATCGGCCACATCGAGGAACCGATCATCAGGACCAGGATAATTGTTCCATCTGCTCATATCGGTCCCTGCATGGAACTGGCCGATGCCAAGCGCGGCACCCTGGTAGGTATCGAGCATCCCGACGATCGGCGGGCCATACTTACCTACGACTTGCCGCTGGCGGACATGATAACCGATTTCTACGACCGGCTTAAAAGTGTCAGCCGCGGGTATGCCAGCATGGATTATGAGCTGAACGGCTACCGTGTGGGTGATCTGGTCAAGGTCGACATAATCGTAAATAACGGGATAGTCGACGCCCTTTCCTACATCGCGCCCAAGGAAGGCGCCACGGTACGTGGCAGGGCGCTGATACACAAGTTGAGCAAGACTATCCCCAAGCATCTTTTCAAGATACCTTTGCAGGCAGCTATCGGGGCACAGGTGATCGCACGCGAGGACATCTTCCCCATGCGCAAGGACGTGCTGGCCAAATGTTACGGCGGCGATATTACGCGTAAACGGAAGCTGCTGGAAAAGCAGAAAGAGGGCAAGAAAAAGATGAAGATGGTGGGTTTTGTTGAGGTGCCGCAGGAAGCTTTCCTGTCCCTGATGAAAATAGAGGATTAGGCGGGAGGCATGCCGGGGTTATATGTGCATATTCCCTTTTGTGTACGCAAGTGCTACTACTGCGATTTCTATTCCGAGGCGGGCAAGCTGCATTTGCTGGATGATTACCTGAAGGCGCTGCTGAAGGAGGCAGAGCAGCACCGCGGACTTACCTTCGATACCCTTTATATCGGGGGCGGCACGCCGAGTTTATTAGGCGCTGCCGCGCTTGAGCTAATGGTGCGAGGATTATCCGATTGCCTCGGCCTTTCTGACCTGGAAGAAGCGACTGTAGAGGTCAATCCGGATACGGCAAGCAGCGAATTTTTGGGGGCTGCGGCTACCTGCGGGATTAGCCGTCTCTCGATCGGCGTACAGTCATTAAATGATGATGAGCTAACCAGGTCCGGCAGGCTGCATAATGCCGCACAGGCCTTAAAGGCAATGGATATAGCGTCTGGATGCGGTTTTGATGACATATCAGCGGATATCATCGTGGGATTGCCTGGTCAGACCCCACAGAGTCTTGAAAAAACCCTCTGCGGCCTTTCAAATTCAGCAGTGACACATATCTCGGCCTATTGTCTGTCGATTGAGCAGGGCACCGAATTTGCCAGACATCCGCCGCCTGATCTGACAAACGATGAGGAGCAGGCTGAGCTATTCGAATTTGCCGCCCGTTACCTGAAAGAAAACGGGTTTATGCATTATGAGATATCCAATTTTGCCCTGCCCGGCCGCGAATGCCGGCATAACCTGAACTACTGGCGGGGAGGTGAATACCTCGGCCTCGGGGCGGGCGCGGCGTCGCACCTCCGGGGGCGGCGTTTCAAGAATGCGCCCGACCTGCAGAAATACATCTTGGGACCGCTGGCTGATGAATGTGAATCCGAAATACTTGGCGTGGAAAGCAAATTAGCGGAGGAAGCCATGCTGCGGCTGCGCCTTTTGGAGGAAGGGCTGGACATTGCCGAACTGGAGGAGCGCTACGGGCGCAATAATGTTGGCCGCCTGCTTGCGAGGTTGACTAAACTGACGGACGCCGGGATGCTTGTTCGGGAGGGGACGCGGTACAGGCTGCCCTCTCCTATGGTGATGGTTTCTAACCGGGTTTTCACAGAGATTATCAATTGAACTGCCGGAGACTATACTTTTTTGGTGGTTACAAGATGCCTGGGACCAGGGCTTTGCGGGAGGTGGGATAATCAGGGAAATGATCGTGGTACCATTTGTGATGAGACACGGCGCGGGGCGCCAGGTTGGCTATGCTCCAGAGGGCGAAGCTCAGACCTGCCAGTGACCAGGTTGCCAGAGCCCAGCCTGACCAGATGAGTATCTCTCCCAGGTAATTGGGGCAGGATATCCAGCGGTAAAACCCGCCCTGCGGTATAAGATAGCCGGTTTCTCCCTTTCTGCGCAGCAGTGCCAGGGTGTTGTCGGCCTGCCTGTTGATCACAAACCCGCAAATGAATACCGCTGTGCCGATAATAAAACGGGGGTCTGCCATCCATTGATTTGAGTATCCCCCTGAGAGTGTAAAGATATAGTAGCCGTTCAGCGACGCGTTGACCAGGTTGAAAAAGAGGCCGGAGAAGGCTATGGAAAGCGGCATTTTCTCATTTGAGCTTTTCAGGCTGAAAGGGTAGATAAAGGCGCGGTGTATATAATGGGCCTCCCAGAGCAGGAGGAAGACGGCCGACGTGACCGATACCGGGGCCGTCCCCAGGATGAAACACAATGCGAATATTAAAGGTGAACTGGATTCCATGATGATCCAGCCCAGCTTGCTGTCGAGCGAAAATCCCCATCCGCTCCTGATATGCCGTCCATAAGGGGCAACTATGAAGAAAAGGCTGATAAAAATAGCCGGCGCCAGCACCAGCCAGATTATCAGTATTACGTTGAAAAGCAGGTTGGAAGTCATTATCACCTATTCTTAAGATAACCGTTGTCTTTGAACCATTGTATGGTGTCGCTCAGCGTTTGCCTGATTGGCCGTGGGGCATAGCCGAGTTCTGATGCCGCCTTTTCGTGGCTGATGTTGCGGTTGCTGACCAGCGCGATCAAGGAAACGCTGGTAAAGATTGGCCTTATGCCGGATAATCCTGAAGCTGCCGTTACGATGGGAGCGCAGGCCCTGGCCAAGGACATCGGGCAGACCAGTGTGGGGGCCCTGTTGCCCATAATCTCGGCGGCTATGCTGGCGATTTCACGCATCGACAGCCAGTGGCCGGACAGCAGGTATTTTGAGCCGGCGGCGGCCATTTCTTCAGCTTTAATGGCGCCCTCCGCTACGTCCCGGGCATCCACCCAGTCGAAGCCGCCCTCGATCAGGACGGGCATTCTTCCTGAGGCTATTTGGATAAGCGCCTGCCCGAAGTGGGAAGGACGGTAGTCGAAAGGGCCAACAACCCCCGTGGGATTGATGATGACGGCATCGAGTCCTTCGTCAACCGCCTGGCGCACCAGTTTTTCGCCCGCCGCCTTGGAGCGGTCATAAGGCGGGGCGTGAGGGGATGAAATATAGGGTCGTGACTCATTGATGGGAGTGTCAAGAGGGTCGCTGCAGTGTGCGTGAATGGTGCTGAAATGCACCAGGCGCCTTACACCGGTGCGCCTGCAAGCTTCAATGACATTCCGGGTGCCTTCGATATTGATCGCGGCACAGCGGCGCCAGTCGTTCATCCTCAGTGAAATGTGAGCAGCCATGTGATACACCACCCCGGCGCCGTGGAACGCAGCTATCAATGAGTTCAAATCGCTTACGTCACCCTGGAGTAAATCAACAGGCAGACCCTCTAAACCAAGGTTGCGCGCATGTGATAGCGCGC
>JAPLHJ010000100.1 GCA_026389675.1 Chloroflexota bacterium
CTCCTGTGCCTGTGATAAAACGGTCCGGATTTCATTGGATGCCAGGGCATAACCCTCACGCCCGGCCAGGCCGGAGTTCCAGCTTACCATCCCAACCATTTCGCCGGCTTTGTTGATGATTGCGCTGCCGGCAAGCCCGGGGTCGAGCGCGGCATTTGTCTGCAGGTAATTTATGCCCTCTACCTTGTTCACAGCGGTAACAGCACCTTTCAAGGTAACCGCTTTTGAATCACCGGGGAAATATCCTGTAGAGGTGACCTCATCCCACAGGTGCACCAGATCTGAATCGCCTAATAAAACAGCTTTCAAGGCAGGATAGTTTCCCTCCATCTTTATGATGGCTATGCCCCTCGCGCTGTCCACGCAGATCACCCTGCCCCCAAAACTCGTCCCCGGCTTTAGCTCCACAAAGACCGAGTTAGCACCGCCGACCGCCTGTACCCCGGTAACAACATAACCTCCCTTATCCACGATGATCCCTGTAGCAGTCACATCACCCGCAGATACTCTCACCAGGGAGTCTGCCGCGCCGTTTCCCCCGCATGAGGACAATATTAAAGACAGCAGGACAAGCGGCAATATCCCTGTTGCTATCAGCCGGGCGTAACCGCGCCGCAGCATCTGTATACGCATAAGTGAAGGCATTACTTTATCGGCACGTTACCGGTTTGAAGGTCCGGCCTCACTATATGGTCCATAAACTGCCCGATTTGCGCGTTCATGACCTTTTTCATGTCTTTTACGATGCCCCTGCCTTTATTCAGGCTTTTGGCAAAGGCGATGGCCTCTTTTACGGTTTCATCCGCCGACGGGCAGGCCTTGCGTATAATGTTGAATTTCTCCAGTTCGGCGGCCGTAAAGCGCTTGCCCGTGAGTTCGGCCTCCATAACCTTGTGCATGGGCATCATCCGCTTTATCAGTGCGTCCATATACGGCAGGAAGGGTATATTCAAATCCACCTCCGGGAAACAGAGGAAACCGCGGTCGGCGCGCATGAACGCAAAATCGAAAGAGCAGGCCAGGATGGCGCCCCCGGCAAAGGCGTGTCCGGTCAGAGCCGCCACCGTGATCATGGGATAGAAGGTCACCCGCCTGTACATCTTATCCTGTGTATCGAAGAACTTATCAATATCGGGGTCCTTTCTGCCGATGGCCGGAACCAGCCAGTCCAGGTCCATCCCGTTGCACCAGATCTTTGGATCGGCGGCCTTAACCACCAGCGCATTGGCCTTGGTATTGTTTTCAATATCGTCAAGGGCTTTCAGTAATTCACCAAGGAATGTGAGATTGATCCTGTTCTCCCCGCTGTTCATGGTAAGCACAGCGACATTTTCGTCAAGCGTCCATTCAACGAAGGGCATGGTGCATACCTCCGTCTTAATATTTTGACAGCCGCTCTCAATCAGTGCGGCCTTAATCTGCAGCGCTAATTATTATATACCAAAGGGCGGTCAGGTGCTTTCCGGACAATCAGTTGTAACGGCTATTGCCAAATCCCGCTAATTTATGCACAATAAGCAGGCCATATTTTAGGTGATAAAATTCGCAAGAGGAGATTTAGATATGGATAACGTTCTGGTCATCGGCGCAGGCTTCATGGGGGGAGGTATAGCCCAGGTAGTGGCCCAGGGCGGATACACGGTTTACCTGCAGGACATTAACCCCGAGTCGCTGGAAAGGACCATGGCGCAGATCCGCTGGTCGACCGACAAGCTGGCCAGCAAGGGAAAGATCAAGGACAGCGCCAAGGCTGTACAGGACAGGATCAATGTGGTGAAAGACCTCTCGATCGCGCCCAAATGCCAGTGGGTCATCGAGGTGGTCTTTGAAGACGAGAAGATGAAGAAGGGGCTTTTCAAGGAGCTCGACGCCGCCTGCCCGGTGGAGACCATCCTGGCTTCCAATACATCCAGCATACCCATCACCCGCCTGGCATCGTTGACAAAGCACCCGGAGAGGGTGGCCGGAATGCACTTCTTCGGCCCGGTGCCTATGATGCGCCTGGTGGAGGTCATCAAGGGTGAGAAGACTTCGGACATCGTATTCAAAAAGAGCGTGGACTTTATCACCGCTATCGGCCAGTACCCGGTGAAGGTGATGAAGGATATACCCGGCTTCATCATGAACCGCGTCAGCGGCGTCGCCTTTCGCGAGGCCCTCTCGCTGGTGGAGAATGGCATAGCCACGGTTGAGGACGTTGACAAGGGCATGCATTACGGTTTCAACTGGAACATAGGCCCCTTCGAGATCGCCGATAACGCCGGCATCGATACCTACGTGCGCGTGGGCAGGTCATTCGCAGCGCTTGGCGCCGGCGAAATTGTGGCTGCCTCACCGCTCATGGAGAAAATGCTCAAGGCCGGGCGCCTGGGCAGAAAAGTAGGCAAGGGGTTCTACGACTACACTCCCGACGGGAAGCAGGTGCCGTTCGACGTCACTAAATTGTAGCCGGTATTAATTTGGGGCGGGTAAAAACCCGCCCCTACAGGTCTATCGTAAGCCCCTCGTACCCCAGCTCCAGTTCCATCTCCAGCAGCTTGCCTGCGTCCGCGATCTCTTGCCTCAACTCCTCTTCGTAGAGCGCTGACAGGTGGGTAATTATCACCCTCGGAATATGGCCCTTCAGATTGCGGTAATGCTGCAGTTCCTGCGCCAGTAGCGAAGGTGTCAGGTGGCGTAGCCTGATCATGTCCGTCTCCATCCTGTTGAGTCCCGTGACCTCGATGAACAACACATCCTGCTTTAACCAGGTAACCGACCGCGGGGACCGTGTGGCTTACCGGCACGGGCACAATTTCATGGTTTTGTATAAAAAGCTGCTGAAAGGGCGCGATGGGCTTGAGCCGCAGCCGCGGTTGATCTTTTGACGGCCATTGCGTGTAGTCCCGGTACATCTTGCCGTCCAGCAAGTAGAGGTAAACGGCCTCCAGTGTATCAGGTAGGCCATAAACGTCAATGGTCGAAGGCGGCAGGCTGTCGTTGGCCCCCAGCATAACCAGGTCCTTTGTATGGTCGAAGTGGTGGTGGGTAAGCAGAACCGCCTTTATTCGCTGCTGCTTATCCAGCGCCAGCGTGGAGGTCAGGCCTCCGGCATCCAGCGCTATCTCATCATTTACCAGCAGGCAGGGCAGCCTGCACCGGTCGGTCTCGGTATTATGCGCGCCGAGGATCTCGATTTTCATTTATATAAACCCCCGCTTTAGGATTGCTTCGCTGCGCTCGCAGTGACAGTATTATAATAGGCGCTGTGACTGTATAAAAATGGGCCTCGATAACATCTAATTACTGACAGCATAAAAGATCACCAGGTAGTGCAATACCGCACCCGCGATTACCAGCAGGTGGAATATCTCGTGGAAGCCGAAGACGCCCGGGAAGGGATTGGGCTTCTTGATCGCGTAAAACACCGCCCCCAACGTATATGCTACGCCGCCGGATAACAACAGCCACAGGGAAGGCAGCGGCATGGTTGTAAGCAGGGGCCCCCAGGCCAGCGGTACAAGCAGCATCCAGCCCATCGCAACGTAGATCACCGTGGTCAGCCAGCGCGGGCCGTGTATATAAACAAGCTTGAAGACCAACCCCAAAATGACCAGCAGCCACTGTGCGCCGATGATACTCCAGCGCCACCAGCCGTCAAGGTAGATATAGCAGATGGGTGTATAAGTACCCGCTATCATGAAGAAAATTGCTATGTGGTCCAGCCTGCGCCAGGGGTTGCGGTCGTCCTCACCTGCCTTTTGCCCATGGTAGATGGCGCTGCAGATGAAGATAAAGACAGCGCATAGGCTATATATACTGGACAGGACGACCCTTGTCATAGAACCTGAGGAATTGCACAGCAGTACGATATAACCTGCCAGCGACGCTACCGCCCCCATCAAATGGGAATAGAAATTTACCAGATCAGACTTTTGAAACGCCATAAATATTCTCACTCATATCATTCTATTGCTTTGCTCCCTGCCACGCCTTCGGCTCGCAGCTTAGGCTCATCGCAATGACATTCTTATTTGTTTTCAGCCATCCACGGCCGCAACCTGGGTATCCAGCGCGGCACGTTCTTCTTATAGGCAATATATTCTTCGCCGAACCTCTTCTCCAGCCCGGGTTCCTCGGAATACACGAAATAAATGTGGTTGATGCTGAAAAACAGCAGGAACCAGATGAAAATGCCCGCTGAACCGAAGGCGACCGATTCACCCAGCAGGGTCGATAGGACACTGGAAATCATGGGGTTGCGCACATGCCGGTAAGGGCCTATGATAACCAGCTTTTTAGTAGGCGCCCAGGGTGCCAGAGTACCCCTGCCGATGTTTATAAATAGCCAGATGGTCAGGGAGAGGTAGTAAAGCCCGTTTCCTATCAGCACCGAACCCGCCAGCACGACCACGGCATCCCAGGGCCACCCCAAACCCCAACCGATCCTGAAGCCTGTTGCCCACACTATGCCCGCCGGGATGATCAGCAGAACGGTGAAAGGCAGAATAAACGACTTGACCTGATTAGCAAATGATTCTTTCATTAGTTCAATTAGCATCAATTGTATTTAATTCCCTCAACTATGGCAATTCCCCGCATGATACAATAACCACCGTGAAGACCGGCCTCATCCACTGCGGTGACTGCCTTGTTAAGCTGAAGTCTTTCCCTGCTGATTGCGTCGACCTCATCTATATCGACCCGCCCTTCAATTCCAACCGTAACTACATCACGGAGGGAAACAATGATGAAAAAAGGCAGTTCCGGGACAGGTTTGAAAGCGTTGCAGGCTACATAGCTTATATGAAACCGCGCCTGAGGGAACTGCACCGCGTGCTCAAGCCAACCGGCAGCTTCTATTATCACTGCGACTGGCACGCTTCGCATTACGTCAAAGTACTGCTTGATGGCGAAGATTTATTCGGCTACGGCAATTTCCAGAACGAAATAGCCTGGTGTTACAGGTCGGGAGGCGCCAGCCCCAAAAGACGGTTCTCGCGCAAGCACGATATTATCCTTTTCTATTCCAAGACCGCCGATTATACATTCAATGGCCTGCGGGAGAAATCCTATAACCGCGGCCTTAAGCCGTACCGCTTCCAGGGTGTTAGGGAATTTGAAGATGAGGGCGGCTGGTACACGGATGTAGGGATGAAAGACTACTGGGAGATAAACATGGTGGGCAGGACCAGCCGCGAGAGGCTGGACTATCCCACGCAGAAGCCCGAAGCCCTGCTGGAGCGCATCATCAGCGCCAGCAGTAACGAGGGCGATATCGTTCTGGACGCCTTCTGCGGCAGCGGAACGACCCTGGCTATGGCCCAAAAACTGAACCGCGAGTGGATCGGTATCGATATCTCCCCGGCGGCCTGCAAGCTGGCCACCCGGCGTCTGCACCAGCTGAGCCTATAGCCTGCGGATCTCCCCGATCACAATATCGGGGCGGTCGGTCATGATTATGTCGATGCCGCAGCGCAATGCCATCCTCAGGTCATCCTCGCCACCGCTGTCCCAGGCAAAAATGAGTTCACCACTATCGTGTGCCGTTTTTACCGTTTCAGCGCTCACTGCATCGCCGCGCACCTGCCTAAATCCCGCCGTTTTATGCCCCGGCGGGATACCGCCCGCACCGGAAAGATCACTGATGACAGTACAGGTAAAATCGGGGGCAAGCTCCGACAGCCTGCCGATCAGCGCGGCATCGAAAGAAACCAGCACCGTGAAGGCTGCATCCACCTGCCCGCGCAGGTGTGACAGGAATTGCTCCAGCGACCTGACCTGTTTGAGTTCAACCAGCAGCACCAGTCCCCTGCCCAGCACTTCCAGCGCCTGCCGGAGGGTGGGTATCTTGTAGCCGCCGCCAACCCTCAACCGCTGGATATCTTTCAATTTGAGGCTGCTGATACTTTTGCCATTAATGCTGTCGTCGTGGAAGACCACGAACTCGCCATCGGCAGTCTCCTGAACGTCGAATTCCACACCGTCCACCCCGATTTCACGGGCAGCGCGGAAGGCTTCCAGCGTGTTGTCCGGGAAGTCCCGCGTGAACCCGCGGTGAGCGATTACAAGGGGCTTCTTCATTCTATTTGTCGAGTATGGCTATGGCGTCCATCTCCACCAGGGCATCCCGGCTGAGTAGTTCCTTGACTACGATGCCCGTGGAAGCAGGAAAACTGTTGCCGAAGTACTCGCGCCTCACCGCTACAGTGCCCTTGTAGCCCTCCTTGCTGCGGATATAATCGCACGTCCAGACCACGTCGTCGAAGGTGGCGCCCACCGTATCCAGGACTACCTTCAGTTTCTCATAGATGGTCCTGTACTGCTGGACTATGTCACCTTTGATGACCAGCTTGCCCGTCTCCGCGTCTATCTCGGTGGCGTCGTTGCCGGACACGAAAAGCATGTTGCCCTTGCGTACCGCCGGGGCGAAGGTGAGGTGTTCGTAGATCTCCCAGCCTTTAGGAATAATGGCTTGCCTCTTGCTCATACCTGCCTCCTGATTTTTATTGGTTTTATCGATAGATGTGATTGCCACGGTTCACCGTCATTTTACAGAAAAGGTTCCATTCCTGCATCCCATACATTCAATCCATTTAATGGTATAGCCAATGCCGTATTTATTCCGGGCCACACGTTGCTAAACCGCATTGATTACCCTATAATTCAATTGGGTTGGGGAGATGTCAAGCTGTAAAAGGTTTTTTATAGCAGGAATAGCTCTGGTGCTGGTTTTTTCACTGGCCTCGGGGTGCCTGCCCAATAAACAGGGGGAATTTACCTGCATACTTGTCCCCGTTCTGAATAAAATCAAAACTTCCCTGCCCTCATCCAAGAAATCAGCAAGTCCCGATACAACAGTTGTAACAACAACAACCACCCCTGCCCCGGTTATCCGTACCTTTGCCGCGAGCCCCGCAGAGATTACCGCCGGCGATAAAACCACGCTCGAGTGGCATACGAGCTGGGCCAACAAGGTCACCATTGAACCGGATATCGGGACTGTCAGCCCGGCCGGCAGTAAAATCCTAACTCCCGCAACAGACACCACCTATACTATCACGGCCACTAATGATACAGATACGGTGGAAAAGACCGTCCACATTACAGTGTCGGCATCAACAGCCTCACAGTTGCTGGCCACGCTTCCCCCATCGGACCATCCGTCGTCACACCAATATTCACCGCCGGCCGGAGGGCCCGTTCTTACAGAACCGGGCGATTCAGCGCCTTCGGATTCACCATTTCCCATTGAGTCTTCATCTCTGCCTCCACCCTATATCAGCTCTTTCACTGCGAGCCCATCCAACATTTCAGCAGGTTCGTGCACTTCGCTCAGCTGGCTGATTTCCGGTGCCTCCTCGGCCCGCATCATTCCAGGAGGCTCAGTTTATTCTTCAGGCAGCGCACAGTCCTGCCCCGGTTCCACAACCACCTATACACTGATCACCTCCAACTCATCCGGCAGCGTGCAACGGACCGTCACAGTCTATGTCTCAGCACCGGTTCCGACGCCAGCGCCGGTAACCCCTATTCCACCTCCACCTCCACCTCCACCTACAGCTACAGCTACTCCTACTCCTACTCCTGCTCCTACTCCTGCTCCTGCTCCTGCCCCGGCACCGGTACTACCCGTTATCAATAGTTTCTCGGCCAGCCCGTCCAGCGTTACCGCCGGTTCCTATTCAACGCTTAGCTGGAGCACCACCGGCGCCACATCTGTAGCTGTCACCCCGGGCGGGGCGGTGTCTGCCTCGGGCAGCGCGCAGGCCAGTCCCGCCAGCACCACGACCTACATGCTAACGGCCACCAATGCAGCAGGCAGCGTTACACGCACCGTGGCCGTTACAGTAACCGCGGCCCCTGCTCCTGTACCGCCAGCGCCGGCGGACACCACCGGGTGCGAACAGTCCCTCTTCAACGCTGTAAACGCAGTACGCGCCAGCAACGGCAAGGCGGCCCTGACGCGTAATGCCTACATCGACGGACTTTGCCGGCAGCATGCCCAGTATATGGCGGGGCAAAACGCGCTCAGTCACGATAATTTCGATGCCCGGGCGACTTCCATCCGGGCCAATGTACCGGGGACAAACCCCTGCGCCGAAAATGTGCTGCAGAACAATGTGCCCTGCAATGCCAACGATATGGCAACTCAGTGGTTTAACTCCCCCGGGCATAAAACCAACATGCTCAACGCGGCCTATACCGTTTCCGGCATGGGTATCGTGATAGACGCTAACGGGAAAATCTGGGCCTGCCAGCTATTTGCCGGCCCGTAATTATTACTTCAACGATCTCTTCACCCAGCGAGAAAAATATCCGAGAATCATAGAAACCGGCAGGCTACTATAAAAAGGATTCGCGTAAAGCCGCCACCGTCTCGAACGGATCACTGCTGATTACGTTGGCCCCCCATAACTCCATTGCCGATATATCCGATGACATATTGCCCATATTACCGCGGTCGAGCATCCTTGCCACGAACGGAAACCCTTCCCAACCCGGTACATAATCCAGCGGTGGGGAAACAATGCCAAGGTTAAAAGAGGTGACATTCAACCGGTCCCTAAAACACGCCAGCACCCTGTAAACAGCCGCTTTCATGCTGTCGGAAAGGCTTCCAGCCAGAATCATCACCTCGTTGGGCTTGAGCGGGGTCAGGCAGGCCATTACTTTAGCATCACCAGCACTGAAGCCCAGGCATAATGCCCGGTGCAGGTCAAAGAGGTCATCGAAGTAACCGCTGCCGTATCTGACACCGTATTCGCTGGCAGCTTTTCGCAGCTGTTCAATCCTGGCATAGTGCGAGCCGCGCCCCAGCACCGCCTGAGCATGACCATGCGAGATGCTGGCGCCGGCCCGGTTATTGCAGTTCCAAAGGAAAAGGCCGTAGCGTGCGGCATGGTCGTAGTCATGAGCAAGCTGCATCCACCTACAACCAGTATCGATGTAATCTGCAACCTCATTGCAACCAAAATCCAGCGGGTCTGTATTCTTGAATATGATTACGCAGTGGTATAACTCACAACTGGCAACGTTGCCCGCGGTGACACAGTATTTGCCCTGCACCCTGCCAAAGGGGTTCTCAGTCGTCAGCTCTAAGGGCTTCGCAAAGGGGTCACGGTCACCCTGCTTTCCCGGCATACCGCCGGTACGTCTTCCCCGAAAGTTCTGCGGACGTAAGGAGCGCAGGGGATTGAAAAGAGACTGCTCAAGCGTGATGAGGTTGGTGACCCTGGCCACCGGCTGTTCCGCGACCTTTCCAACCGACCCAAACTGGTGCTCTATCCACGGCAACATCTCCTGTGGCGGGCATAAAACACCCGTAACTACGTCCACTGAAAAAATACGGCTAAATATGCGCTTTATATCAAGCGGGAGACCCGCTACCATATCGGGAAGCTGTTCAATCGAAGGCGTCATCTGGAAGCGCTTGCCCCATCTGAAATTAAACCGCGGCCTGCTTCGGCGATGCGGTTAGCCTCTCGATCAGGTCGGGCGTTTCCTTCTGTCCCATGCCATAGGCTATTAATAGTGCCAGCCTGTCCAGCATCAGCTTTGCACCGTCCAGGTCGCCCTTCTCAAGCAGCGGCAGCGACTTCTCCAGTAACTGGGTTTCCTCGTTCAGCTGGCAGGCGAACCCGCCCAGGTTGCCGCAGCATGGCGCGATGGCCTCTGACCGCCACAGGTGGACCGCTTTTATCTCGAGAATTTTCTTCAGTGCCTCTATGCCTTCCTGCCGGGTAGTAGGGTCGGCCAACTTGCTTCTCGCCTCATTATACGTATCGATGTTGATTATCATCATAACTGCACCGCCTGAGCTTTATTTTAATGCCGGATTATCAATGTTTGAAATGCCGTACCCCTGTGAATGCCATGGCCATACCGAATTTGTCAGCAGCCTCTATCGATAGCTGGTCGCGGATAGAGCCGCCCACCTGGATAATGGCTGTTACCCCGCCTTTGGCTGCCAATTCTACCGTATCCGGAAATGGGATAAAGGCGTCAGAACCCAGCACGCTACCCTTCGCCTTGTCCCCGGCGCGCTCCAGCGCGATTTGCGCGCTGACCGAGCGGTTTGGCTGCCCGGCGCCCATCCCCAGCAACGTGCGGTCTTTAACGATGGTAATGCCGTTGGACTTGATATGCTTTACTACTTTCCAGGCGAAGAAGAGGTCATCCCATTCCTTCTCCGACGGCTGCCGCTTTGTCACTACACCCGGTTTGAATTCCTCGTCGGTGTAAAAGTCTTTCATCTGCGCCAGGAACCCGCCGCTTATCGGCCGGAACTCCACGGTCCTTCCCTTGGGCGCACGGATTTCAGGCGGCATGGAAAGCAGCCTGAGGCTCTTCTTGCGTCCCAGCAGGGCCAGCGCCTCATCAGTATAACCTGCAGTAATAATGACATCGAAGTGCGTCTTGTCCACCTCGGTAGCCAGAGTAATATCCATAACCTTGTTGACTGCCACGATACCGCCGAAGGCAGCCATGGGATCGCCCGCCAGCGCCCTGAGATAGGCCTCAGGCAGGTTGTTATTGCTGCACAGCCCGCAGGCGTTGGTATGCTTGATAATAGCCACGGACGGCTCTTCAAAGTCGCTGACCGTGTTCCAGGCGGAATCGATATCGAGGAAATTGTTAAAGGACAACTCGGGGCCGGAATGCTGCTTGACCTGAGTGATGCCCCACGGCTTTTGCCCAGCCACCTTCTCCAGGTAGAGCGCAGCATGCTGGTGGGGGTTTTCTCCGTAACGAAGATTGTACATCTTGTGCAGGGCGATGGTCAGGTCTGAGGGGAAGGTTTCGCCTTCAAGCCAGTACTGTGAGATGGCGGTATCGTAGAGGGCTACATGCTGGAAGGCCTTCTGGGCCAGCTTCCTGCGGAAGGCCAGGTCCACCTGCCCGCTCCTGAGTTTTTCAACCAGCGTATTATAATCAGCCGGGTCAACCACCACCAGTACGGCCGGGAAATTCTTGGCGGCGGCACGTATCATGGTCGGGCCGCCTATATCTATGTTCTCCAGCGCATCTTCCATGGTTACGCCGGGCTTCGCCACCGTTTCAACAAAGGGATAAAGGTTGACCACCACCATATCGATAGGCTCGATCTTATGCTTGCCCAGTTCTTCCATGTGCCCCGGCAGGTCACGCCTTGCCAGTATGCCGCCATGCACCATAGGGTGCAGCGTCTTAACGCGGCCATCTAATATCTCGGGAAATCCCGTGATATCCGATATGCCGTGGACAGCCAGTCCGGCCGCCACCAGCGACTTTTTGGTGCCGCCGGTGCTGAAGATCTCCACCTTCAAATCCTGCAGTTGCCGTGCGAAATCGACCAGGCCGGCCTTGTCGGATACGCTCAGGATAGCACGCATAGAACACCCCTTTACCGTATTATCACTCTTTCACTGCCATTGGCCTTAACTATCTTGCCTATCTGCCGGGCATCCGCCATAACAGATAACATCTTATCAGCAACTTCCTGCCCGCAGATGGCTACCATGCCGATGCCCATATTGAAAACGCGGTACATCTCCTCGTCCTTTATGCTGCCCCTTTTT
>JAPLHJ010000074.1 GCA_026389675.1 Chloroflexota bacterium
ATCGGCCACGATGGTCTCTCCACCTGCGCCCTTGCCCAGCGCGACGGCCAGCCTGGATTTGGCCAGCATCTTCTGGAAGGCGGTGCTTTCCATCACGCCGCGCAGTCCGACCGAGCCGAAGGTGGTATTGGGCACCTCGATTCCTACCATGGACTTGCCGGGCACGGGCGCCTCGATGCGTATGCTTGGCGCGGCCAGCGCCAGGGCAAGGTCGTTGGCCAGGGAGTTGATGCGCTCAACTTTGACGCGCGTGCGGTTGACCTCCTCCTGCCTGGTGGAGACGTTGCCGTCTCGGTCCTTCTCCCTGACCTCTTTGAACTTGCGGTCCCAGCCTGGCTCGACGCCGAACTGCGTGACAGTGGGCCCGCGGTTGACCTCGATAACCTTGGCCTCAACGCCGTAGCTGGCCAGCGCCTCCTCGATGGTATCCCTGCGCTTTTCTATCTCGCTGTCGCTGATGATGGTCTCGGCTATCTTGTCAAGTATATTTATATTGGGCAGCGACCAGCCGCCCACGGTTATGCCGGAGCGCAACCTGTGCATCACGGCGGTATCGGCAGGCGCGGCGGGTTCATCACGTTTTTCAGCTTTAACAGGCTGTTCTTCTTTCGCCTCCACCACGGCGGGCACAGCCTTTTTCCTGGCGTTCGATTCTTTGACGGCATCCGCGATCTCGCCGACCGCCCCCGCCGTCCCCTTCGCTGTGCGCTTGAAAAGCCCCAGCGTCGACTCGGGTGCAACTAAGAAGATGCCGAGGATAACCAGTGCCAGCAATATGAGTATGCCTGCAATCAGTGAATCAGTAATGATGCCCTGTCCGATGTAGCCCCCCAGCGTTACCTGCGCCAGCAACCCGGAGCCGGACGGGCGCAGGAAAGAAAGGACGCCCCAGGCGGCAGTCATGAAGGCCGCCGCGGCTATATAGTAGTTCCAGTGGCGGGCGAACGACGACGGGCGCCCGATAATGACCAGCAGCCCTATTATGGCTGTTATTACGAAGATCACGCCCAACCCCATCAGCCTGACGATATTAGCACCGGCTTTATCGAGGGCGGAGGAGATATCTGCGCCCAGTTCGCCCATGGCCCGCGCAATAAGCGGCCAGAAGGCGATAAGCAGGCAGACTACGATAACGAAGATTATGGCAAGCAATACCGGGGCAGAAGAGAGAAAGGAGAGAAAAGAATTGCCGGAGCCTTTGCCGGCTTTCTTTTGCGATGATGTCCGGTTATTGTTTCCCCTGCTTTTCCTGGCGGGCATAGTTTTATTCTACTATACCTCGATAGCAGTTGTAATTATCATGGGGCGGCGCTTGGTTTTTTCGTAGAAGAACTTGCTCAGGGTCTCCTTAACGTGGGTTTGTATAACGCTCTGCTCGGTGTGATGTCCCTTGCCCAGCATACTGGCCACCAGTTCACGTCCCTGCTCGATAACTTTCCCGTCATGCTCGGCGTCAACGAATCCGCGCGATACGATATCGGGATTGCCTACCAGCTTGCCTTCATTCTTATCCAGGGCGACGATGACCACTACGATGCCATCGCGCGAGAGCAGCCTGCGGTCCCGCAGTATTACGTGAGCGTGGTGCCCCAGCACCAGCCCATCGACGTAGACGTTACCGTAGGGTAGCCGGCTGGCGATGCGGCACTTCTCTCCGTCGAGCTCCAGCACGTTACCGTTGTCCATGACAAAGATGTTGCCCTCGGGTATGCCCAGGCTTTTAGCCAGCCCGGCGTGGATGACGAGATGACGGTATTCACCGTGTATGGGGACGAAGAATTTGGGCTTGGCCAGCGTCATGAGCATCTTCAGCTCCTCCTGGCTGCCGTGGCCGTGAACATGTACGTTGGAGCGCGAGCCGTAGATAACGTTGGCGCCCTGGCGGAAGAGGTTATCGATGGTGCGGTTGATCAGCGACTCATTGCCCGGTATGGGTGTGGCCGAGATGACCACGGTATCGCCCTGGTGGATGCGTATCTCGGGGTGGTCGCGGTTGGCGATGCGCACCAGCGCCGAGGTCGGTTCGCCCTGGCTGCCCGTGGTCAGCAGGATGGTCTGGCTGTGGCTGTACTTCTTGAGGTCGTCAACATTGGATAATATTTGACCGGGATCGTGCAGGTAGCCGAGCTCCAGTGCCATCTTGACCGTATCGCGCATGCTGCGCCCTACGATGAAGACATGGCGCTTGTGGTGTGCGGCGGAATCGATAACCATCTGTATGCGGGAGATCAGCGATGAGAAGGTGGCGATAATGACCCGTCCGGGCGCGTCGCCGATGATATGGTCCAGGGTCTGGCCGACGATTTTCTCCGACGGTGTGTATCCGGGCAGTTCGCTGTAGGTGGAGTCGGCCATCAGCAGCAGCACGCCCTCGTTGCCCAGCTTGGCCAGCTTGGAGAGG
>JAPLHJ010000154.1 GCA_026389675.1 Chloroflexota bacterium
AAAGAAGAGCGACGGCATAGTGGTACGCGGCGCCAAGGTGCATAATTCCTATGCACCCGCCGTTGAGCAGATAAACGTTATCCCCACCCGGGCGCTCACCAAGGAGGAGGGCGACTGGGCCGTGGCCTTCACCATCCCTTCGGATGCCGAAGGCGTCAAGCAGATAGTCAGCTTCGCCATGCCCGACTATCCCGATAACTACAGCGGGCCGGGGCCCTGGGGCGGCGCCGACTCCATGACCATCTTCGACGATGTCTTCGTCCCCTGGGAACGGGTCTTCCTCTGCGGCGAAACCGAGATGGGAGGCTACCTGGCCCTGCTCTTCGCCCTCTATCACAGGCACAGCTACACCGGCTGCAAGCCGGCCATGACCGACGTACTGACCGGCGCTACCGCGCTGATGGCCGAGGTTAACGGCATCGAGAAGGAGCACCATGTTAAAGAAAAATTGGCAGAGCTCATCTGCACCTCCGAACTCTGCTACGGGACTGGCATCGCCGCCGCTATCAATGGCTACCAGTCGCCCTCCGGCACCTGGGTGCCCGATATCACCTACTGTAACGTCAGCCGCAGGCACGCCGGCCTGAATATCTACCACGAGTACGACATACTGGCAGATATCGCCGGCGGCATGCCGGCTACCATGCCCCGCCCGGCAGACTGGGTCAACGAGGAGACCAGGCCGTTTATCGAGAAATACATGGCCCGCAATCCCAACATGGCTGTGCAGGACGTTCTCAAGGCCTTCGCCTGGGTGCAGGGCATCTCGTGCTCGGAGGCTTCGGGTGTCATGCAGTATGCCGGCGTACACGGCGGAGGCTCTCCGAGGATGGAGCAGATCGCCATCATGGGCGCCTACAACATGGAGAATACCAAGAACATCGCCAAGCGCCTGGCCGGCATCAAGACCGACAAGCCCTATACCTTCGACAGGCTCGGCAGCACTCCCCCGCTAAAATAGGTAGAACTACTTACTTTAGCGGTCAAAGATACCGGCAGCAGGCACAAATTGTGCCTGCTGCCTTATTTTATCTTAAAACTTGTGTTGGCTTACCGAAAAATTTAATCACCGCATTCCCAAATATACGCTTAATTGATTGACACTCTGTGATATAATAGCTTCACAATAATAAGGAGGTGGCAATGAAGTCCAAGGGCACGATTCTATCATTACTCGTTATCCTTACACTCGTAGCTGTTGTGGTGGTTACCGGATGCGCTCCGGCAGCGCCATCAGGCCCCAACACAGGGCCGATTGTGATCGGCTATGTCGGCACGGCTGCCGGCCCCGGCACCAAACCCTGCATTGATGCACAGCAAATGGCTGTGGAGGAAATCAACGCGGCGGGCGGCATACTGGGCAGACCCCTCAAATACGTGGTGGAGGACAACAAGGGCGAGACCTCACTAGCCGTAGCCGGCGTACAGAGGATGGTCATGGGCAGCAAGGCCGTCATGTACTCGGTGGAAGGCAGAACCGAGATCAGCATGGTCACCAAGCAGAAATCCATCGATCTCTACAAAGATTTCCCGCATATGATGATCTCCAACGGAGCCAGTGGCGTGGAAGTCACCCAGTCCGTACTCACCAATTATGACAAGGAGAAGATGATCTTCCGCATGTTCAACCCCGAGCCCGGTCATGGCTTCGCCCCCAAGAAGTGGGCGCTGTTGTATGAAAACCTGGCCTGGACACTGCTCTTCAGGAACGGCTGGAATATCCCGGATGCTCCGGTGCTGCCCACTTGGGACCAGATGGCCAAGGACAACTGGGGCATAGACATCGTTTACAGCAAGCCTATCGCAGCCAGGACTGGCATGTACCTGCCCATACTGGATGCGATCTCTAAATCCGGTGCCGATATGATTTACTGCGTCTCGAGCTGGTTCACAGACACCGAGGTGCTCACCAAACAGTGGGCCGACTCACCCGCCAAAGACATCCAGCTTTACCTATACGGCGGCGTGGCCCAGACGCACGATTTCTGGCAGATGACGGGCGGCAAGGCCAACGGCGTGCTGACTGCATCCTACGAAACGCCAATCACTGATGTAAACATGGCCTTCGTGAAAAAGGCCAACGCCAGGGGAATCCCGGTACAGATGCACGTCGCCTGCGCCTATGACGATGTCTACCTGTTCAAGGCAGCGGTCGAGAAGGCCGGCGGCACCGCCGATATGGACAAGCTGATTGCCGCGTTTGAAACAACAACACTCAAGGGCGGCGTCCTCGGTGATGAAAGGGTCGAGATGACCAAGGTCCCCGGCTTCTTCCATTCCCGCGTCTGCGCGGATCCCGCGAACCCGACCAAACTCATACCGGGCGCCATGGGCATCGGCATGGCTCAATACCAATTGAACGGCGAGATGGTCCCCATGTACCCGGAGAAATATGCGCAGCCCGACAAATACCAGACACCGGCAGCCCTGCGCGCAGCAGCAGCCGCAGCACCGGCACCGGCAGCTAAATAATAAGGAGGTATTGATTTGAGGAAGTTTTATTTACCTATTGCGGTACTGATGATCGCTGTCATGCTTGGCAGCATCGGCTGCGGCCCTTCCGCGCTTAAACCCTGCACAGTAGCGCTTGGTTACGTATCCAACGAGTGGGCAGGCGAGGAAACCATCGCCGCGGACGTTTACCTCACCGTTACGAACCCCAACTCCGTCCCCGTTTCCCTCGACTCGCTGGACTATAACCTGACCGTTAACAAGACCCAGATCGGCATGAAGACCCTCGTCCCCAAGCTGATGATACCGGCCAACGGCTC
>JAPLHJ010000212.1 GCA_026389675.1 Chloroflexota bacterium
CCAGGGCGCTGGGATTTAGCGAGATGCCGCAATCGATTCAACGAACCAGGCTGGTCTTCGCCTGATGGTTAGCAATATAATGGACAACCGGTAATATAAGGAGCACACAGATTAAACTGTACCTGATAAGGCACGGCGAAACGACCTGGAACCAGCAGCGCATCATCCAGGGTAGTGGCAGTGATACTGACCTGAGCGATAACGGGAAGATGCAGGCGGAGAAGCTGGGCCTGGCCATGAAAGATGTGCCGCTGACGGCCGTGTATTCTAGTCCCCTCAGGCGTGCCATGGATACCGCCGGCGCGGTGGCAAAATACCATGGTCTGGCGGTCATCCCTGATGCTGATCTCAGGGAGATACATGTGGGGGAGATGGAGGGGATGTCGCTGGATACCTTCGGCCAGAATTTCGCCCAGTTCATGGTCGAATGGCAGACCAAGGGCGATGCCGTTGATTTCAAAGGCGGCGAGAACCTCGGGCAATTCAGGGACCGGGTGTGGGCCTCCATCAGGAAGATTGTAAATGCCAACCTGGACGGCACGATAGCCGTGGTTTCACACTATTTCGTGACCGCTACAGTCGTTTGCACGGCGCTGGGTTTGCCTGTTACGCACCTGGTGCGCGTGCGCATACAGCCCAGCAGCCAGACAGTGCTCGAGTTTGTCGAAGGCTGCGACGCCCGGCTTCTGCTGCTGAGCGATATCTGCCACCTGAGGGAGAAGTGATTTGCCCTTCACTACAGGTGCCCTCGAAAGCCGGGTTGGCCGCTACGTAAAGGAATATGGCCTGTTGGAAGGTGGGGAAATGGTGCTGGTGGCGGTATCGGGCGGCCCCGACTCGGTCTGCCTTCTCAAGGTGTTGAATAACCTCAAAGACATTCTCAAGATACAGCTTCATGCCGCCCATCTTGACCATTGCCTGCGGGGTGACGAATCGCAAGCTGACGCTGAATATGTGGCGGAGCTAACAGCGAAATTGGGTATCCCCTGCAGCATTGAGAAGCGTGATGTTGAGGAGTTGCGCAAACTGAGTAAGACATCCCTGGAAGAGGCGGCGCGCGAGGTCAGGTACCGGTTTCTTGATGAAGTGGCCGGGCAGGTCGGGGCCACTCGGGTAGCGGTGGGGCATACGCGCGATGACCAGGTAGAGACTATCCTGATGCATTACCTGCGCGGCGCCGGTGTACAGGGGATGAGGGGGCTGCGGGCCGCTGCCCCTATGCCGTACGGTAGCAAGGAAGAGGGGGTCTGGGTGGTGCGTCCGCTGCTTAAAGCTTCCCGGCAGGAGACAGGCGCGTATTGCCAGGCGCACGATTTAAAGCCGTGCACGGACCTTTCAAATAGTGATACCAAATTCCTGCGCAACCGTATCCGTCTGGAGCTTATCCCGCTGTTACGGCAATACAACCCGGAAATAGATGATGCGCTGGTCAGGCTGGCCGACATAGCTGGTGAAGACGCCGATTTTATCGATGAGCAGGCGTCTGCCGTCTGCAGCGCCGTCGCTACCCGGGAAGGCGGCCTGACCTGCCTCGACTCGGGCAAATTGCGCGGATTGCCGCTGGCCCTGCAGAGGCGGGTCTTCCGCATAATACTGGAGCAATCTTACGGCAGCCTCAGGGATATCGAGGCAACGCATATAGAAGCCCTAGTCAGGCTGCTGTTCGGCAATACGGGCAAATGCGTGCACCTGCCCGGCGGCATCATGGCCACCAACGAACGCAACCGCATCGTAGTGGCAGGTCCCGGCGCCAGCGCCTGTCCCTGGCCGGTATTGGAGCAGGCTTACACGCTGAATATCCCGGGGGAAACCAGGCTGCCCGGATGGCGCGTGACGGCCGATATGATGGGCGAGAACTTTTTCCGCGATGATGATATCTTCAGTGCCAGCTTTGATATGAGCAAGACAGGCCGGCAGCTGACAGTGAGGGGGCGGTGTCCGGGGGACCGCTTCCATCCGCTGGGCATGACGCACAGCCGCAAATTGCAGGACTTTATGGTTGACTCGGCCATACCGCGCTCGTGGCGTCACAGCGTTCCCATTGTCTGTTCAGGTGAACAGATAATCTGGGTAGTTGGCTGGCGCATCGATGACAGGGTAAAGGTAAGCAACGGCACGGAAGGTGTGCTGCGCCTGGAGTTTCATCGTGCGGAATGATTATAAATGAACAGGAAAAGAGTGCAGAAGGCCGATACCCGTACCACTAAATCCGGGAGGCCGGATATAAACCCGGAGCTTGACCTGCATGCCCTGACGGTGGATGAAGCCATACCGCTGGTACAGGAATACCTGAATGATGCCTTCATGGCCGGACTGAAGGAGGTGCGCGTCGTGCACGGAAAAGGAGCGGGTATTCTAAGGCAGGCAGTTATGCGTGAACTCAGGAAGCATCCGCTGGTGAAATCGTTCCGCAGCGGCGGCCGCTTTGAAGGAAGCACCGGCGCCACCGTGGTGGAATTTTAGCTGTTGACACCCGGGTTGTCTTTGCAAGGAACGGCGGCAGTTAGCTTGACAGGGCAACCAACGCCTAACATAGTATATAAATGACGGGGCAGTGGAATATAGTATAAGGCAGGCAGATAGTAAATGATGGTAGAAAACGAAGGTCCGGAACTGCACAAACAATTCGAGGTGCTGGTTTGCACGGGCGAATTAATATTTACAGGTACGCTGCGCTGCGGTTTCAGCCAGCGCCTGATCGATGCCCTTAACGAGGGGGTACAGACTGAAACATGGGCAAAAGTGGTCAATTTTTTACCTATCTTGAATGCCACAATGACCGGGACCCGGATTAGCGAAAAAAAATTCCCCAGTATCTATATAGCTAAAAATAATATCGTATTTGTAGCCCAGATTTCGGGCGGTAACACGGAGAAACCACTCAGGACTTATCCTTTCAGGGAAAAACTGCCCGTGGTTGTGATGGCTTACGCCGCCCGGGTTTCAGACGTGCAATACGCATTGCATGGCCGGACGTACATTGATGTCGGGGGTCAGGTCATCGATACGATTGAATCCGAAGCACGCTTTATACCCCTGACACATGTGGTGATCGAGCCTGCTCTGCCAGGCGCGGATTCCAGGTACGATTTCATAGCCCTTAACAAGGATCACATCATAAGTATCAGCGAATCAGCGGATCCGTAATTTTCAGCCTGATTCCTTGAGCGTATTATGGCCGAAGACGAAATTCAGCTGAAAAAACTGCTAAAAGAGCTTTTCCGGAGCCAGCTTTTTGCTGCGCTGGCTACGCAACAGCTTGCGCGTCCCTATGCTAACCTTGTCGCCTTTGCCGCGACCGACGACTTGAAAAGCATAGTTTTTGCCACCAGGCGCCAGACCAATAAATACGCTAACCTGCTGTCCAATAACGCGGTCTCGGCGCTTATCGATAACCGTACCAACCGCGACTCCGATTTCCGCACCGCTGTGGCCGTCACAGTCACCGGGACGGCGGAAGAGGTCAAAAAGGATCTGGAAGAGGGGCTTCTCCGGCTTTACTTGGTCAAGCACCACAACCTGGAGAAATTCGTCCATTCCCCGGATTCAGCACTATTCAGGATCAGGGTTAAAAGGTACTATATCGTGCGCAATTTCCAGGAAGTCGTAGAGTTGAAAATCGAAGCTTAATATCGACAGTAATCTGCCCGGACCCTGCCGGGCAAACCATAGATCCGTTCCTGCCTCAAGTGAGAGCAGATATTAGATCAGGCACTGCGGGCTCGTTCCTCAAAAGAAAAGCCCTTTTCGCCGAAAAGCCTTATGCAGATACCTGCGATTTCAGCGTCATACAGCGTACCGCTGTTGCCTTTTATCTCATTCAAGGCAGCTTCTATGCCAAGGCTGGGGCGATAAGGCCTGTGCGAGGCCATGGCTTCAACGACATCGGCAATCATAAGTATTTTGGCTTCAATCCTGATTTCATTGCCCTTGAGCCCGGCCGGGTATCCGGAGCCATCAAGCCTCTCGTGGTGCTGAAGTGCTATCTCGGCTACCGGCCAGGGGAACTCGACGGATTTGAGAATATCGTAGCTGCCCTGAGCATGCGCCTGGATAATCTGTCGCTCGACGCTGCTGAGCTGGCCGGGTTTGCTGAGTATCTCCATCGGCACGTAAACCTTACCGATATCGTGGATTTTGGCGGCGATTTCAATGCCCTGCAACTGGTCTGCAGATAGCCCCATTTCCACGGCGATAGCGCAGGCAAGAGCCGCAACACGCGCCTGATGGCCGAAAGTATACGGGTCGCGCATCTCGATGATCTTGGACATGGCTGTGATCACGTTATGAAGCGTCCTCTGCAGATGTTCCAGGCTTTGCCCGGCTTTCTCCTCGCCCGGTATGTCGACGGGTTCAACTTTTTTCGGTTCTTGCTGTCCCTTCTCGTCTTCCGCGGCCTTTTTGTATCCCGCCAGGTCAATCAGGGTGGCAGATTGCTGCCCGCCGCTACCGGGCAGGGGGCTTATATAAACGACGACGTCCCTGGCGTTTCTATCGCGGTCAACAAACTTAAATTCGTATGTATCGGGCGCCGAACCCGGGTCGATGCGGCGTAGCAGGTAATAGCGTTTCAACCTTGGCTGGTCTTCTTTAGCGACGAATTCTATCCAGCTTTTCCTGCCTTCAATTTCCTCCCTGGTATAGCCGGACAGCAGCTCGAAAGCGGCATTCACCGCCGCAATAGTGGTATCCTCGTTAACCAGTAAGATGGCGGTCGGACTGTTTTCGATTGTACCGGCCTGCCGGGTGCGCTCTTCAGCCGGCGGAGCCGCAACGGGCGCCTCCCGTAAGCTGAGCACGATGCTGGCAGGGGCGCCCGTCCCGCTACTGATCCACGAGACATTCATGCTTGCAGGTACTGCTGTCCCGTCTTTTTTTTGCAGGTTGCAGGCGATTTCGCCCGGTGTGCCCCTCCTGATGAAATCCATGACCTGTGACTGAAGCTTACCGCTTTCCACTGCTATCACAAGGCAGCCTGCGTCCCGGCCCAGCAGGTCAGCCTTCTCATAACCCAGCAGCAGCAGCAATTTTTGCGATACATGCGTCAGCCGGCAGTCAAGGTCGGCTATGGCCACAGGGTCGAGCGACAGGTCCACCACAGAGCGGTAAAGCCTTTCCTCCTCCTTCAAACCGTCCTCTATCCTTTTTTGCTCGGTGATGTCCTGGAAATGGACGATAAAATAGGACGGCCCGGCCTCGGAATCACCGATAAGCGATATGCTCATGGCAGTCCAGACGGCCCTCCCATCCTTTGTTTGCAGCTGCCTTTGCACGGGCAATTCGGGTTTATCCAGCGAGAGGAAGAGTGCCATGATATCACCGGTCATCTCGC
>JAPLHJ010000025.1:0-7066 GCA_026389675.1 Chloroflexota bacterium
ACTATTTTGAGAACCTGGGTGGGAAGGCCGCCTTAAACAAAGATGGCAAGCTGGGTAAACTGATCGCCGCCAATTTCGGCAGCTACGACACCTGGCTGCTGGACTTCAAGGGCACGGCGGCCATGCGCGGCATCGGATGGACGATACTTTACCAGGACACCGTGGGCGGCAAACTCTTCAACCAGTGGATCAACGAACACGATGTAGGCCATCCCGCCGGCTGCCAGCCTGTACTTATTCTGGACGTTTTCGAACATGCCTTCCTGACCGATTACGGTCTGAAACGCGCGGATTACATTGAAGCCTTCCTGAAGAATATCAACTGGTCCGCCGCCGAATCCCGCGCAAAGTAGGAAGAGTCTATGTATAAATTGAAAAAGCATACGGGTCACAGGACTGTATCCCTGATACTTATTCTATCGTGCATTTTTATCCTTGGCTTAATGCCGGCCTGCCAGCCTTCCCCACAGGCGCAGACTCCTCCTGCTTCAACGCCTCAGGCGGCTGCGCCTCCTGCTCCCCCCTCAAATCCACCGCCGGTGCAGACCGTCACCCCCGGCGCTGCAACAAAGTGGGTTGCCGACGGCGTAATCTCAGCCGGTGAATACCAGGGTGCCAACACCTATGGCGATTTCACCATAAAGTGGTCAAATGACAATGACTACGTTTACATAGGCATGAAGGCCAAAACGGCCGGGTGGGTAGCCGTCGGGTTCGGCCCGGAGACCCTTATGAAAAATGCCGATATCATCATAGGCTTTGTGAAGGATGGTAATTCGACCATAGCAGATACGCTCAGCACCGGTGACTTCGGCCCTCATCCGCCGGACACCCAGTTAGGCGGCACGGATGATATACGGGCCTCGGCCGGCAAATTCGATAACGGTTATACAACTATCGAATTCAAAAGGAAATTAGACACCGGCGACAAATTCGACAAACCGTTGAGTAAGGGCATCAATAAAATAATCTGGGCCTACAGCGGCGAGCCCGTGTTCACGGTTAAACACACCATGCATGGCTCGGGTGAAATCGAATTGAAGTAGCCCAGCGGTAATTAAGTTAATAAGAGGTACGAAATGGACGCTTTCTTCCATTCTATGATCGCGGCCAGGATAATATTCATCTTCAGCATCACCAATGTTGTCCTAGTTATACTGGTATTCCTGTCATGCAGGTGCATGCCCGGGTTTAAATTCGGCCATGGCCTGATGCAGAATAAATCATATCTAAAATTCTATAAGTTCCACGTGTATCTCTGGTTGATCTTATTTATCTCGGTATTGATTCACGCATTTTTCGCAATTGGCATGCTGGGATTTCCCGGGTAACCGCCGGTTTATGGCGACATACTGGTCATAGCACAGGAGTCTTTTTTCCAACCGTCAATTTCAGCCCTTCCATGCCGGTAACAACTACAATATCACCTTTATGTAAACCGCCGACCGGGCACGTCGCCTTCCACAGTTCACCCTCAACGCGTACGTACCCCGCCGGGTTAAGCTCCACTTCGACAACGCCTTCCTTGCCCACGATAGTTTCCGGTTCCGTGACCGGCTTAAATAGTACGGTGGGATGGCTTATCCTGTACATGATGTAAGCGAAGACGGCATACGCCGTGAGGATGGATACGATTCCCCATACGGGGATATTTATCCCGAAGAGTGGCAATACGACTATTATCAGGACTGCGATTGCGGCTGCTTGCAGGGCACTAACAATAATCGAATAAATGATATGCCAGCGGCCTGATCTCGGTTTCACTATGTTTTCCCCGGCCGCTGATCAGTCGGAAAAGATGGCAACCACCCGGGCCCATCCGGCGCTGCCTCCAGTGATCTTGATTGGGAAGCAGGCTACTTTAAACCCGTAAGGCTTGGGGAGTTTATCCAGATTGGCCAGCTTCTCGATATGGCAATATTCCTTTTTGATACCGGCCTTATGGGCCGTCCAGATCAGTTTCTTATCGTGCGTCCGGTCGAACTCCTCTTTGATGGCGTTAAACGGCCTGTCCCAGCCCCAGGCGTCGATACCCATCACCCTGCTGCCCTGATCTATCAACCACAGCGTGGATTCCTCGGTCATGCCGCAGCCTGCCGAGAAATAGTCCGGTTTGCCCCACAGCTTATCCGCCCCCGTTTGTATCATGACGATATCCCAGGGCTTGATCTTGTATTTGATCTTACTCAGCGCAACCTTCAGGTCATCCACGGTAACGCCGGACCCCTGCGGTTTATGCCGCATATCGAGCACCACACCGTCATGGAAAAACCACTCCAGCGGCATCTCTTCGATCGTTTTCGCTTTTTTCCCCTCGGAAACAGGCGCATAGTGCCAGGGCGCATCCACATGTGTACCAGCATGGGCGCCCAGTTGGATGGCGTCATCAGCCCATCCCAGTCCGTCAGCCAGGTCCTCCTTTTTACCGCCGAGGAACATCTCTATGATTCCCAGGCTCAACTCGTGTGCCTTATGCTCCACCTTCAGCGGCAGCGGTTCACTCGGACTATCTTCCGTAGGCACGCTTAGATCGTATACTTTAGGCATAATCAGCCTCCTTATGGCAATTTAGAATGATTATGGCACAAAGGTGATACCGGGTAAAGCCAGAGGTATATTGGGATGTGAGAGGTCCCCTGGATAATGTAATTTTAGTTATCCCAAAGCATATTTAACTATTCGCTATTGGCACTGCTATACTTAATATACGCAGGTAAGATATAATGTTGCTGTGCCCACAGTATCAAGAATTAAAGGATTTCGCTTCTTCTTTTTCAGTAATGAGGCGAAAGAACCAGTTCATATTCACGTTGAGTCTGACAATAAGTATGCTAAATTTTGGCTTGAGCCGGTACAGCTTGCAAAATCGGTTGGCTATACCGCAAAAGAACTGAGTGAGATAAGAAAATTGATAGTAGGAAATGCCGATAGTTTCAAAAGGAGTTGGGATGAGTACTTCGGTAGGTAAGGCATCTGCGGCGATGGCTACTGATGTGTGGTTCGATTCCCATACGATGCACGTTCGTCTTCTGGATGGCAGGGAAATCAGTGTCCCTGTTGAATGGTTCCCAAAACTAAGGAATGCCAGCGAAGCGCAAAAAAAGAAGTGGCGACTGATCGGTAAAGGTGTCGGAATACACTGGGAAGATATTGATGAGGATATCTCGGTAGCTGGCTTACTGATGACTTAAGCGATTTATTGTCTGTTCTTAAATATCACTTTCTTGATTGAGTTCCGCATATCACCACATATATTTAGCATTGGCTAAATGCTATAATCTGCATAATTTAATGGCTCTGGATGTTGCTTGATGACGGAAGTTGAAATCATAAAGAAAAGGGTTGCCGTTCTCAGGGAGCAGATCAACTATCATAACCACCGTTACCACGTGCTCGACAGCCCCGAGATAAGCGACGCCGAATACGACGCCCTACTGGTCGAGCTAAGAAAGCTCGAGGAGGCGCATCCCGAATTAATCACGCCCGATTCTCCCACGCAGCGTGTCGGCGCGGAACCGGTAAGTGCGTTCGGCATCGTTATCCATCCGCGCCCGCTGCTCAGCCTGGCCAATGCCTTCTCCGATGATGACATCGATGCCTGGTATAAGCGCATCACCGGCCTTGTCCCGGGACAGGATTTCGACTTTGTCTGCGAACTCAAGATCGACGGCCTGGCGGTGGCGCTTACCTACGATAACAGGTCACTGGTGACCGGGGCTACCCGCGGCAATGGATACCAGGGAGAGAACATCACGCAGAATTTGAGGACGGTTAAGAGCATCCCCTTATCGGTGCCCCCGGCCGCGCCAGCCAAATTTGAAGTAAGGGGTGAGTGTTACCTGCCCAAAAAAGGCCTCGCCAGGCTCAATGAAGAGCGCGCGGCGGAGGGACAGCCGCTTTTCGCCAACCCGCGCAACGCCGCCGCCGGCTCGGTGAGGCAGCTCGACCCCAGGATAACGGCGCGCCGCCCGCTGGATATATTCATCTACGCCCTGGGCTGGGCGGAAGGCATGCAGACGCCCCCGACGCACTGGGAGACCATGCAGTACCTGAGATCGCTGGGCTTCAAAATCAACCCCAACATGGCGCGCTGCAAGGACCTGGAGGAGGTTAAGGCCTGTTGCCACGGCTGGGCGGAACGCCGTGAAGAGCTTCCCTATGATATCGATGGCATAGTGATCAAGGTCAACTCCATCGCGCTGCAGGAAGAGCTCGGCTTCGTCGGCCACGACCCGCGCTGGGCCATCGCCTATAAATTTCCCGCCGTCCAGGGCACCACCCGGCTGCTGGATATCGGCATAAATGTCGGCAGGACGGGCAGCCTCAACCCTTACGCCATACTTGAGCCCGTCAATATCGGCGGGGTCACCATCGAGAGGGCTGCGCTGCACAATGAGGACGATATCCACCGCAAGGACATACGCATCGGGGACTGGGTGCTGGTGCAGCGCGCCGGTGAAGTGATACCCGAGATAGTCGGGCCGGTGGTCAGCCGCCGCACGGGCGGGGAAAAGGTCTTCCACATGCCCGCAGCCTGCCCGGTCTGCCATGCCGAGGTCATCAGGGGTGAGGGAGAGGCCATGCACCGCTGCGCCAATACAGCCTGCCCCGCGCAGGCCCTGGAATCGATCATACATTTCGCCTCCAAAGGCGCCATGGATATCGACGGCGTGGGTGAAAAGCTCTGCCGCAGCCTGTTCGAAAAGGGGCTGGTCAAAGACTCCGGTGACCTGTACAGCCTTACGCATGATTCACTGCTGGGAATGGAGAGGATGGGGGAAAAGAGCGCGGCCAACGTTCTGGCTTCTTTGGAAAAAAGCAAGGACAGGCCGCTGGCGCAGGTCATCTTCGCCCTGGGCATACCCAATATCGGCGAGGAGACGGCGTCGATACTTGTACAGCATTACAACAGCATAGATGCCCTTTCCAGGGCCGGCCGTGAAGAGCTGATGGGCATACCGTCCATCGGACCCAAGGTGTCCGACGGCATACTGGCCTTCTTCCGCCAGCCGCAAAACACTGATATCATAGACAAGCTCAGCAAGGCCGGAGTGAGGATGGAATCGTCCGAAACTGTACGCAGGGATCTGCCCTTTTCGGGATTGGAATTCGTCATCACCGGGAAGCTCGCGGCCTCGGGTCGGCAGGAGTTGGAGGCCAGGATCAGGGCCCTGGGCGGCAAAGCGGGATCAGATGTGACTAAGAAAACCGGCTACTTAGTAGTGGGCGCGGACACGGGCGCCAAGCTGGCGCGGGCGCAGACGCTGGGCATCAAGATACTCAATGAAAATGAATTCCTGGAGATGCTGAAGGAGGCTGAGGCCAGGCTCAAATAGCCTGAAACCGCCTATGAAGATAATCGTTGGACTGGGCAACCCCGGCAGTCATTACCGGCTTAACCGGCATAATATCGGCTTCCGCTGCATAGACCACATTGCCGACAAATTCTCCATCCCCGTCAAGAAACGGCTCTGCCGGTCCGATGCCGGGCAGGGCAGCATCGCCGGCTGCGAGGTCCTTTTAGCCAGGCCCAGGACCTACGTCAACCTCAGCGGCGAGGCTATTGCCTGTCTGCTCGATAAATTTCATGCTAAACCCGGGGAGTTGATAGTAATACACGACGACCTCGACCTGCCCACCGGCAGGATAAGGCTAAGGATGGGCGGCAAGTCGGGTGGCCACCGCGGTATAAAATCGACAATCGATTGCATCGGCAGCCCGGACTTCAACCGCGTCAGGATAGGCATATCCAGGCCCGGTGATAAAGGCAGCCGGTACGCGGACGAAGATGAGATAGTGGATTACGTGCTGGGTGATTTTCCCCCGGATGAAGAGGACGTCATTAAAACCGCAGTGGCTAATGTTGCCGAAGCGGTAGAGTGCCTGCTAACAGACGGCCTTGAAACCGCTATGAACAGGTTCAACAGGCGCGGGGCCGGACCTTAACCTTTTGGATATAGGTGATCATGCAATATTACAGTGCAGTAGATTTTGTTACAGCAGCCCGGGGATATAATCCAGTTCTAATCAGTGCATTGCCAGTTGAATTTTGACGACTTCCTCAACCTTATGCATATCTTCCGGTGAGAGAACGCCCGCACGGCGAAAGAGCCGTGCCTTGCTTACAGTAGCCAGTTGGTCTGCCAAAGCCTTGCTTTCCTTTCCCCCGAAAACCACTGCCGCCTCGCTGGGATAAAGCCTTTCCGTTTTGCTGCTTAAAGGTACAACCTGGACCCGGTTAAGGAATTTATTTGACGAATTATTGCTAATAATAACAGCAGGACGCTTCTTCTTAATTTCTCCACCGATGGAGGGATCAAAGTTGACCCACCATACTTCACTCCGCTGCATTATTCATATCCTCAAAAGTAATCTCCGCCCATTCCATGGCTTCATTTTCCCTCTTTTTGTCTCGTGCCATTTTCGCGTAGCCTGCTTCTAAATTGGGATGAACTACATGTGGCCTTACCAGTTCCTCAATAAACTTGCTTATTTTTCGCGGCCCTATAATTTTACGAAGTCCTTCGTAAACCTCCACATCAACTGTAAGGGTTAGTTTTTTCTGCATAACGCATCTCCTTATACGTGCATTATACGTGTATCCTTAAAATAAATCAACACGCAGGAACGGAGCCGGCTCTTAACCTAACGGAAATTAACGATGCTGCAATATCACATCACTAATGTAATATTGCATTGTAATATTACATTAGTGGTGGTGAATAAAGAACCCCCCTTTAGTACTTAGCAAGGCATCGAGGACTTGTTTGCCCTTTAGAATGGGGATCTCAGGCATTTTATATCTTTACAGCTATGCGCTCCAGGGAAGGCTCTTTATCCTGTGGAATTGTCTCGTTATCTTCTAATGCGCTCTCGAGATAGCAGCTTATCGCATCCCCGGCCATTTCTCTTGCTTCCTCGATTGTGGCACCAAAGGTGCATATCTCCCGGATAGCCGGCACTACAACGTCGTAACCACCTTCTTCAACCGGCTCAAATATCACTGTATAGTTGTAAACTTTAATAATTGGCCACCTCTTGTTACGAGCAATTATAACAGATCAAA
>JAPLHJ010000025.1:7095-10765 GCA_026389675.1 Chloroflexota bacterium
ATTTCAGGGCAATAAAAAACCTCCGTTAATGAGGCTTGTCGCCTTCCTTTTCTGCTGGCTTCAGCAGCCTGTCTGCAGGGGGCACCTTTAAGGAAGATCTGAAAGGTTCCGCCCAGTTGTTTGACCTGATCTTCTGGTGACATATTTATCGAAATGCATTCCAAATTTATTGGCTAAAATATTGCAGACATCCACTGACTTTGAAATAAAATGTCCCAACCCGATGAGTGTGACCTGAGAGAAATCACGGTTGAGTTGTGCGAGGCATTCAACAACGTAATAAGAAATTCTACCTGAGCCAACAAATATCATTGCTCCCATATTTACACCTCGCTTACCTCATTGGCGTCCCTAACTTGTGGAGATGCCCAGTATTCGGGCAGAGGATTAACCTGTTGCATAAAAAGTCTTATTCCCCAAAATATCCAGGCAAGAGTCCTGGCGCGTATCGTTCAACCATATCACGAGTGATTCTGCCCTCTTTTGCGATTTCCCCATAGAGTCTGCCACTACCACGCATTATTCTCTCATCAGTGAGTGGATCAAAGGCTATCAATCCAAACTTTAAGGCCCATCCATCAGCCCACTCAAAGTTGTCTGTTAATGTCCAGTGATAAAACCCTCGAATATCCATGCCCTCTTGTAAAGCTCTATGTACATGCTTGAGATGTGCGAGCAAAAATAATGGTCTGCGAGAGTCATCTGCGTCAGGCAATCCTGATCCTGTAATATACACGGGCTTATTCAGTCTCGCGATCACCTTTAGCGCCCTATATATGCCCTCAGGATAAATCTCTCCATAGGGATGTCCCTCATTGGTAAGATCGCTTACAAGTGCACCCGGGGTGCAGTTGAATATATTCTTCACCATTGTGCTTGGTGAGCCCAATTTTGCTCGTACCCGCCACCTCGTATAATAGCTGAGCCCAAAAAAATCAACCTTTCCTCGAAGCCTCTGGGCTAACTTGCGCCATCCTGGCAGAAAAAATGGTGTTTTACCCGAGATGAGTGGATCGAGAACTACCCGATTAAAGAATTTGTCTAAATTGGGAGCAAGAAACTTATCCCAAAATGATTTCTCGTCCCATGGGTCAAAGAGTGTATAGTTCTTTACAATCCCCACTTGAGCTTCCGGGTTTTGTTTCTTTATCACATCATATGCTGCAAGGTGGGCATCGAGCAGATTAAATAGAGAACGAAAACATGAAAGGAGACTAAACTTCCCTGGTGGGAAGTAACAGATAACATATCCTGCCACCGCATATCCCTCTGGTTCATTGATAGTGCACCATAAGCGTACATGCTGTCCAAGATTCTTAACCACAAAGGATACATACCGCATAAAGTATTTCACAGGATCTTTCTGTATCCATGCTCCCCTGTTCTGAAACCACAAAGGTTCGGTAAAATGATGCAGGGTAATCATTGGTTCAATCCCGTTCTTTTTGAGTGCAAGGATTATGTCCTTGTATCGATTGATGGCTGCTTGATCAAATTTTCCCTCTTCTGGCTCGATCCTGCTCCATTCAAGAGACATTCGATGCGTGGTGTTATTCATCTCCTTCATAAGAGAGAGATCTTTCTCCATAGATTCCCACCAACCGCATGCGTGACCACTTTTGTAAGAATTCCGTATCTTTCCCGGTGTATTCTCCCATTGCCACCAGTTGCTATTGATATTATTCCCCTCTACCTGATGGGAGGATGTCGCTGTACCCCAAAGAAATGCCTTGGGGAAATCTATACTAATTTCAGTTCCCATCACAATATCTCCCATTTTTATCTCCTTCTATCCTATTTTCAAAAAAGAGGCGGATTATAATAGCAAGTCTAGATTTCTTTCTTTGATAAACTGAACCATTTCCTTTTTGGTCGGCAAACCCTTCCTTCCCCCCAAACGGGTCGCTTTAAATGAAGCGTAGGCTGTCGCGAATAGGAGTTTGCTTTTTAAGTCCCATCCTTCTAACTCCCCATAAAGGAACCCACCATGAAAAGCGTCTCCACATCCTGTGGTATCAACTACATTTACTTTTATTGCGTCCTGTTTGATAATTTGCTTTCCGTCATATCCCCAACTGCCCTCTGCGCCATTGGTTATTACCACTAAAGGAGGTCCCATCTCCCACAACTTTTTCAAACAGACATCGATAGATTCTTCCTTTGTCAATTCCTTTGCCACATCATAATTCGGGATGAAAATGTCAATTATCTTTAAAAGATCGTTTAAGCCCGGGAATGAAATTCCGGCATCAAGAGAAATTTTTACTCCTAGTTCTTTACCTAATTTAGCTGCCGGGAGAGCAGCATCAATAAAAGCTCCATCCAGATGGATGATTGAAGCATTTTGAATTATTTCCTTGGGAACCTCTTTTTCTAAAACAAACGCGCAGCCTGGATGAAAGATTATGCTTCTTTCTCCGGAATCGGTAACAATGATAAAACTCAATGGAGAAGTGTTTTTTTCATCTATTACAATATTTTTTATGTCAACGCCCTCTTTCCCCATGCCCTGCAAAATCAACTTGCCAAAATCATCATTCCCGACTTTTCCCACCCATTTAGTTTGAATTCCCAACCTTGATAAGGAGACTAAGGCATTGGAAACAGGCCCACCAATCTGAAGATCAAACTCTGACATAAATGAATATTTATCAGGTTCAGGAAACCCTATTACCTTTCCAACCAAATCTACTGTTGATAATCCTATACCAAGCACATAGTCACCCATTTTTACCTCTCCTCTATATATTATTTGCTTACCCATAACATGTGTTCAGATTCCTTCTGTAGCTACGATTAAACGATAGGATTTGAAATATATGATTTGCTACCTTTTCAGCGTAATCCAGGGAGCTTGGTCTCTCTTTCAAATATTTTTTTAAAGTTACTTAAGATCTCAGTATAATCTCCTGGAACAAGCATGATATGCTGGGTATGAAATTTTTCTAAACACACTCGTACATCATCCACTTTTAAAAATACGGTAGGCCAATCCATTAAAAGAGGTTTTAAATCTTCCCTTTCCAGAATCTTTCCTTTCTCAGCTTCAGCCCAAAAGGTGTATCCCTTTCTTCCCATTCCAAAGACAGTCACTTCTTCGATTTCTTTTCCTGAAAAGTCAATGCAGCATGAATTGCATTGGCCCTGGATGTTTTTGACTATACTAACTTTCGCCAGATTATGCTCTACATCATTACTTAATTCAGAATACCATACAGATGCGCCTCCGCAGTTTTGGAGCGCCAGAAGATTCTCTTCATACAGTGGCATAATAAAATCAGCAAATAAGGGAGGCTTGCCGGATAAGAGAGAAAGTAAATATCCAGAAAAAGAGGCAAAAAAATCTCCCTCGCAAGAAACTGGGATTATCCTTTTTTCTCCTTCGAAATCAGATGGAAATGGGAGAAAAGCGGGGGCAAAACATAAGGTGCCATAAAAATCAGAAAACTCAGGCTGGCATTTCACTGCAAGAAAGTCAATTTCATCTTCCTCAATTATTTCCTTTATGGCCAGATAATAAGATATCTGCCGCTTTAATACTTCCCTATCATCAACTGCAAAGGATTTAACCGAAGATTTTAGCTTCTCAATGAACTTATTTACCCGTTGCTCCTTCAATCGTTCTGCCTTTGCAAGGATACGTGTCCCATCAATATAAACAAATTCTATC
>JAPLHJ010000072.1 GCA_026389675.1 Chloroflexota bacterium
AAATTTGATGGCTCACGTGAGCAACAGGAATTCCTGGAGACGCTGCGCAAGACGCCCTACCTTGAGCTGAGGCTGGGCAATACCAAGCTGTCGCAGGGCATCCCCGTTGAGAGGGGCATCGACGTCATGCTGGCCACTGATTTGCTCTACTTTGCCGCCAACAATTCTTACGATATCGCCATATTAGTCAGCGGTGACTCGGATTTCGGCTACACACTGGGGGTGGTGAAGAACATGGGCAAGCACATAGAGGTCGCCTATTTTGACAACGCCGCCTCAAGGGACCTGCTGAATTCAGCTGATTACCTGCATCCGCTGGACACCAAGTTTTTCACAGGGCTGTGGACTACGGGGGTACGTCAATATGCGCACCGCAGAAAGGCGCCCCGCTACAGGAAAATCAATGCGGTTCCGGTGATCAATGCGGCGGGAACAGGGGAACAGATCACCCCTCAAGACCAGCCGCCGTCGCCGGACAGTCCGATATCACCTGTTGAATAGAGACATCCTGGCCCGTGACACTGTAAGCTCTCTGGCCGTCCCTTGATGAGATGATCAGGTAAACCGGCTGCTTGCCCCCATAAAACGACCACACGCCTTTGATTTCCGTGTATCCGACCAAAATCCTGACGATGGGGGTAATCCTGACACCGCCAATCGCGGCCACCTCCTCACAGGCTAAATATTCTTTCCTCATCATCCCCCACTGAATATGCGTTTCACCCGGCGGAATTGAGGAGAGCAGGCAAAAACCAGACACGGAAGGATCATTTTCAGCGGACGCAGGCTGAAACCGGCAAAAAGGTCACCTTCTAACAGCAGGTCCTCCTCGAAGGCGGGCCGCAGTGATATCTCCCCGTCGAACCGCTGGTTCAGGTACAATACCAGTGGAATCGCCAGTCCCGCCAGCATGCCTGTATAGTAATCATCGCCGGCGCTTACCGTTAAATCCGAGGCCAGGCGTTTCACCCTAACACACGGCGCGAGGCGTTGGGCCAGTTTCCACAACCCTGACCAGATACCCTCGACCTGCACGGCATTAAACAACTTTTCCAGGAAAGGGACACCGTCACCACCCATCTTCCCTGGTTCTTTCTTCCCTGGTTCTTTCTTTCCTGGCCCGCTATCCGCGTCAAATGAGATCAGCCCGAATAATAGCCTGAAACGCGTTTTCGATACTGCGCGGCCGTGGATAGCGGCAGAGATCTCTATCTCGACCGGAACGGCCAAGGCCAGGACGATAAGCGCCAGGATAGCTATTAAAATAAAGAGAGGCGCCAAAGGTTACTGGTCCTTCTTACGTTCGCCCCACCTGTCGGCGATCTTCTCCACCACGCCGGGGACCTTTTCACCCAATTTCTCAATGGCCGCCGCCACGCTGCTCTTGATCGGCTCAATGCGTACGCCATCCTTATCGATTACGATAATGGCAATGGGCCTCATGCCCCCGGCGCCACCCGTGCCGCCCTTCAGCCCATCATTGCCCTGCCTGGCGTCCGTTTTGCCTGTGCCGCCGGCCGCGCCAAAGCCAAAGCCCATGCTGAGCAGCGGGATAAGCGTGGTTTCCCCCACTGTAATAGGTTCACCCACGACCGTTTTGCTGCTGAGCACCTTTTCGATCTGGCTTATAGTGGTTTTCACCATGTTTTCGATATCTTCCATAGAATTCCCCCCTGTAAATTAAAACCAGGCTCCTATATCATCAATTGTACAGTAACTGCAGGTCAACGTTAAGAGGACGGCTGTGCTATTTGGTTGCATGATATGTCTCGAGGCTGCCGATATCGATCCACTTTTCCTTGAAAGGATAGGCAAACACGTTCTCTTTTTCGATCAGATAAGTGATTAAATTGCCCAGGTTATCTTTGCGCTCTCCCCTGCAAAACTCTGCAATGGGCGGGACTACCCTGGCCGGCATTCTCCAGCAGGCCGTAGAAACGAGGCTCGATTTGGGGAAGGCCGGCTTTTCCTCAAGCTCAATAATGCGGTTCCCGTCGATCCGGACCACCCCGTACTGCCTGGCATTGTCTTTTTCCAATACGTCGTAAATAGCAACCAGCA
>JAPLHJ010000112.1 GCA_026389675.1 Chloroflexota bacterium
CAAGGCGTGGAGTGGCAAGAAGAAGGGCGCGAAGTTGGAGGGCCGCACGCCCGCAGGCATAATGAAACTGCATCTCATCGAAGTCAGCTAAGATCATGACCGGTCAGGATCGCATCGAACAGCCACGCCTGGAAAAACTCTCCAGGCTGATCAACCGCGGTATTGACCCCTATCCTCACAAATTTCATCGTACACATTCCAATGTAGAAGCTACTGCCCTTTACCACAGGTTGACTTCGGTTGATGCTGCGGCGGACATGCCCGCCATGAGATTGGCCGGACGTGTCACAGCTATCCGCTTCATGGGCAAGGCTGCTTTCTTTGACATACGCGACGGATCGGGGAAATTGCAGGTTTTCTTCCGGCGCGACTCCCTGGGCGAGGATAAATATGAAGTCCTCCACGATTTCGACCTGGGCGACTTTCTGGGAGCAGGGGGCAAACTTTTCAAGACCCGCAGCGGCGAGATAACGCTGGAAGCTTCTGAATTTACCCTGCTGGCCAAGTCCCTGTTGCCTCTGCCTGAAAAATGGCACGGCCTGATAGACGTTGAGAAAAGGTACCGCCAGAGGTATCTCGACCTTATCTCTAACGACGATGTCAAAGCACTGTTCATCAAGAGAAGCAAGATCATTAACTCTATTAGAAACTTTATGAACGCCAGGGGCTTCATTGAAGTTGAAACCCCCGTGCTGCAACCCATGTACGGCGGGGCGCTGGCCAGGCCGTTTATCACCCACCACTATGCCCTTAACCAGGACCTTTACCCCAGGATAGCCCTCGAGCTATATTTAAAAAGGCTGATAATCGGCGGCTTCGACCAGGTTTACGAGATAGGGCGTGTCTTTCGCAATGAGGGCATCTCCACCCGGCATAATCCGGAATTCACCATGCTGGAAAGTTACGAGGCTTACGCTGATTACAATGACGTTATGGAGATGACAGAAAACCTGATTAGCAGTGTAGCACGCGAGGTACTGGGTACCACCCAGGTCAATTTCGCCGGAGAGACCATTAACCTTGAACCTCCCTGGAAACGCTTGCCACTGCGGCAATCGCTGATTGACAAATGCGGTCTGGATTTTATGGATTACGGGGACGCCGATAGCCTGAGGAAGGGGATGGAAAAGCTCGGCATGCAGGTTGACCCGCTCAAGGACAAAGGAAGGCTGATAGATGAGCTGCTCTCGGCTTTTATTGAGCCTGACCTGAAACAACCAACGTTTCTCATTGATTACCCCGTCGAGATGTCGCCTCTGGCCAAGCGGCACCGCAAAGAGCCGTACCTCGTTGAACGGTTTGAGGCCTTTATCGGCAGCATGGAAGTTGCCAACTCTTTCTCGGAGTTGAATGACCCCCGCGAGCAACGCGAACGTTTTACCCTGCAAAGGCAGATGCATGCGGCGGAGGTTGAGCGTGCCAGGGCTGCCGGCGAACTGTCTGAAACAGAGATGATAGACGATGATTTCCTCACCGCCATGGAACACGGCATGCCGCCTACGGGTGGATTGGGCATCGGTATCGACCGCCTGATCATGCTGCTCACAGACAGGCAATCAATCCGCGAGGTTATTCTCTTCCCGCAACTTAAGACTAAATAGGCGGGGTGAAAAATGATTGATATAAAACTTATACGCGATAACCCTGAAGCAGTCTTTCAGGCAATGGAAAAGCGCGGCGAAGGCCGGGAATCTATAGACGAGATTATAGGGCTCGATAACACTTTCCGCCGGCTTCTCCAGGAAGCCGAAGCGCTGCG
>JAPLHJ010000007.1 GCA_026389675.1 Chloroflexota bacterium
AGACTCCACAATATAGATATGAAACTACCGAGAATCCTAATCTTGGCTGGCACCCGGATATTATCAATTGGTAAAATTAATTAGTGTAAACCAAAGAAAAATTTACCCTGCGTTGATAATCATTACTTCTAAAATGTATTGCTAAACAGGTTGATTAAAATGGCAGATAAGAATACAACAACGCGTAACCGGAAATTCGCTATTCCCAAGATTACGTCTGACGATCTTGATAGTATTGTAAATAACGGAACGGTAAATGCTAAGCTCTTGCAAATCGTGCAGACAGCGGCCGAACTCTTCCATCAGAAGGGATACGCTTCAACTACGACTCGGGATATTGCGAATGCTTGCAATATCAGCCCTGGGCACCTGTATTACTATATAAAATCAAAAGATGATTTCGTTGAGATATTTATGAAAATACAGGAAAGTGATCTGGAAAAGTGGGCGAAAGTAGTACGTAGATTGATGAAGCGCCTGCCTCCAGACGAACTAATAGTAGAAATCGTACGTGAATTTATCTATTATATTCATATGAGGCGAAACCTGGTAATTTTCTGGTACCAAGCTATCGCTCAGATTAATGGCGAGCAGCGCACAGGCATTATGCAGATTGAGATACGAACAATTGACCTTTTTAAAGAAATAATTGAATTGGGTTGCAAGACAGGGCAGTTTCATGTTGATGACCCGTTTGTTGTGGCATGCAATATTCACGCCATGTGTATTACATGGGCGTTGAAGAGGTACTTACTAAAAAAATCACGCACCATCGAGCAATACACTGATATATGCGTTGGACTTGTGACAGCAATGGTTAGAGGTGCATCTGATCCATATCCGCAAAAATCATCCCCGGTTTAATTACACTAAATTCAAGAATCGATAAGCTGCACTTTGATAGCGGTATCATTAAGAGAAGCCTATCAGATCAATTCTTCCTTCTACCCACTATATTTAATATTTACCGTTGCATGTGTAATATGCTATTATATGACCGCCCAATGAGCAGTAGTGAAATGCATACTTTGCATTTCATGAGACTGTAACAGTGGTTAAATACATGCCAGACATCCCCAAACCTTCGTCAAAAAGGCACAGGAAAAATCCAGCCGATTCTGCAAATCAGGTTGTTGGATCGCCGCTCGCAGAGGCCCTGATGCAGAGCACGGGCACCGGTATCTACATCGTGCAGGATCGCAAATTCGCTTATATCAGTCCCTTCTTTGAAGAACTCTCCGGCTATTCCATGGCGGAGTTGGACGGCAAAATCCCCCTCGACCTGGTCCATCCCGACGACCGCGACTCCGTAAAAAAACAGGCGGTCACCCGTCTGAAGAAAGGCCGCGGCATGCACCCCTACGAATACCGTTTTGTAAAAAAGAACGGCGACGTCATGTGGGTGATGGAGAGGATAACATCGATTGAATATGCGGGGCGGCGGGCGGCGCTGGGCAACTTTATGGATATCAACCAGCGCAAAGAACTCGAGAGTACCCTGGCAAAGGCAGAGGGACGCCACCGGGCCATACTTGACCAGATGCACGATGCTTGTTTCGAAGTGGACCTCGCCGGCAGATTCGTCTATACCAACAGATCTATGTGCCGTACCCTGCAGTATAAACGGGATGAGCTGACCGGCAGTGACTACCACGTTATCATCCCCGAAAGCGATGCCGAGGCTGTTTCGACGGTATTTCGCCGCATCTACGATACGGGCAACCCGGATACCGCATTTTCACACAGGGTGAGACGCAAGGACGGCCTGGAGTTCTTCGTTGAGTCTTCTGTCGCATTGTTAAGGGACGACAAAGGCAAACCGACCGGCTATATTTGCGTCGGACGGGACGTGAGTGAACGTAAACGTCTGGAATTGGCACTGGTTCGCTCCGAAGGGCGGTTCCGCAACATCATAGAAAACATGCAGGATTCATACTACGAGGTTGACCTGGCGGGCAATTTCACTTTCGTCAACGACGCGACATCCCGGCATCTCTTTTATACTGTGGAAGAATTGATCGGCAGCAGCTATAGAATGATAATGTCAGAAGCGGAGGCAAAACGCGTCTTCGATATATTTCACCAGGTTTTCATGACCGGTGAACCTAACCGGGGCTTTTCACACATGGTTACCAGGAAGGACGGCGTTTCAGGTTATGCGGAATCCTCCATATCACTACTGAAAGACGAGAACGGAAGGCCGGTCGGCTTCAGCTCTATCAGCCGGGACATAACCGAGCGCCAAGCGCTTGAGGAAGCCCTGAGTCAATCGGAGGAGCGTTACCGCACCATCCTCGAGGAGATGTACGAAGCCTACTATGAAGTAGACCTGGCCGGCAACTTCACCTTTGTTAACGACGCTGTATGCGCCAACCTGGGTTATGCGCGGGACGAAATAATCGGCCAGAGCTACGGCTTGATGGTTCCGCCTGGCGAAACTGAAATACTTTTTGCTGCGTTTAACCAAGTATTTAAGACAGGTGAATATAATAAAGGTTTTGCGCACAGGGGCCTCCGCAAGGACGGCACCGTATTTCATGCTGAGACCTCCGTTTCACTGAGGAAAAACGAAAAGGGACAGCCTATCGGGTTCAGGAGCATATCCCGCGACGTTACCGGGCGTAAGGAACTGGAGGAGAAACTGCTGGATGAAGAGAATTTTTCCTCATCGGTAATAGACAGCATGCCGGGCATCTTTTATGCACTTGACGAAAAAGGCGATTTCGTACGCTGGAATAAGAACTTTGAGAACGTGCTCGGCTATTCGGCCGATGAAATAGCCCGCATGAACGCCCTCGCTACAATCGCGGAGACAGATAAACAAAATATCTCTGATGCCATATCTGAGGTATTTTCAAAAGGCAGCAAAGAAGTTGAAGGGATAATGTCGACCAAGTACAATCGCCAGCTATCATATCTACTGACCGGCGTACGTGCCTTGGTCAATGACAAATCATACCTGGTGGGCATGGGAATCGATATCAGTGAGCGCAAGAAGCTGGAGGACTCACTGCGCCGCTCCGAGGAAAGGTTCCGTACCATACTGGAGAACATGCAGGACTCTTATTTCGAGGTTGACCTGAATGGAAACTTCACTTTCGTTAACCTGTCCGCCAGCAACAGGCTCGGTTATGCGAGGGGGGAACTGCATGGTAAAAATTACCGCTTTACAACTCCCCCTGAGGATCTCGCCAATACGAAGACGGCTTACAGCGAGGTTTATAATACGGGGATCCCTAAGAAAAACTTCCTGCACAAGAGCATCTGCAAAGACGGCAGTGTCATCTTCGTGGAGAGCTCCATAGACCTGATAAAGGACGAGAACGGGACAATTATCGGCTTCAACTCTGTCAGTCGCGATGTCACCGAGCGCATGGAGTTCCAGCAGCGTCTTGCCGATATGGCCACCCACGATTTTCTCACCGGGCTGCCCAACCGCGTTCTGCTCAACGACCGCCTGCACGTGGCGCTGGCCCAGGCTCAACGCAATAAAAATAAGCTGGGCATCCTTACGCTTGACCTGGACCGTTTCAAAGCGGTAAATGATACGCACGGACACCACGTCGGAGATGAGCTCCTCAAGGCAGTGGGACAGCGCCTGACCGGCATTTTACGTTCAGGAGATACTATAGCGCGCATGGGCGGCGACGAATTCATGCTGCTCATGCCCGAACTTCATCAATCTGACAGCGTTTCGAGCATAATCTCTAAAATCGTCGCAGCTTTTAAAGGGGCTTTTATCATAGAGGGACACCGCCTGAGCATTGATGTCAGCATAGGTATTGCCATTTATCCCGACGACGGTACGGATATGGAAACGTTGATGAGGAAATCGGATTCGGCCATGTACGATATCAAGAAGCACGGCCCCAGTAAGCCAGGATAGTTATAGGCGACGCGCTGATCTGGCAGGGCGCCGCATCACAATTTCATCCTTTTGTAAAAAATATGCTTGGCTATCTCAGCAAACCCGGCATATGTCAGTACGATTGCTGCGACGATAACCAGGAAATAGGCAGGCAGGGGCGCAAAGCCAAACAGGCTGCCAATTCCCGTATAGGGTAAAACGAGGACTGCGGCCACTACCAGCAGGGTTGCCATGATCAGGTATTTGCCCGGCCTGCTCCTGAGGAAAAAACGGCGCGTCCTGATGACCAGCACAATAACGGAGGCCGATATAACGGACTCGATGAACCAGCCGGCGCGAAATTGCTCCGGGGAGGCATGCAGGATAAGCAGCAGCACCCCGAACGTCAAAAAGTCGAATATCGAGCTGATCAAACCGAAAACCAGCATGAAGTTGCGGATGAACTTGATGTCCCACCGCCGCGGCTTCTCCACCAGTTCCCGGTCGACGTTATCAGCAGCAATCGTCATCTCGGGCAGGTCAGTGAGCAGGTTGGTCAGCATCACCTGCTTGGGCAGGAGAGGCAGGAAGGGCATTATCAGTGATGCGCCGGCCATGCTGAACATATTGCCAAAATTGGCGCTGGTGGCCATGAATACGTATTTCAGGGTATTGGCAAAGGTCATACGGCCTTCCCTCATTCCATCCTCCAGCACAGCTAAATCTTTCTCCAGGAGGACGATGTCGGCGGCGTCTTTGGCCACATCCACCGCAGTATCAACTGAAATGCCCACGTCCGCCGCGTGCAGCGCCGAAGCATCGTTGATGCCGTCACCGATATAACCTACCACGTTGCCAGCCTTTTTCAAAGCAGTAATCAGGCGTTCTTTTTGATTCGGCTCGACCTGGGCAAAAACGTCCACCTCATTGACCTTCCCCAGCAATGCTTCATCGCTCATAACGCTGATATCAGGTCCGCTGAGCATCCTTGTCCCGTCTAAACCTACCTGGCCGCTTATATTGGCTGCTGCAAAGTGGTTATCTCCACTGATGATTTTAAGCTCGACGCCAGCTTGCTTCAGGCGGCTTATAGTTGCAGAGATACCTTCTTTCAGCCGGTCTGAAAAAACCAGGAAACCCAGGAAAGTCATCGCTTTCTCATGTTCCCTGTTAATTACCCGCAGGCTGCCTGCCTCTTTATAAGCAATCCCCAACGTGCGGAAGCCCCGCTCACTCAACTCCCTGTAACGGGTATTTATTCCATCAAGCGCGTCATCGATGTTAACCGACGCTCCACCGCTGATTTCAACAGAGGAACACACTTCCAGAACATTTTCCAGCGCACCCTTGGTAATCATGATGGAAAGCCCGTCTTTGGCTGCCAACACTGTCAGGCGTTTGCGGATAAAATCATAGGGCACTTCATCCAGCTTCTCGTAACCCGATATATCAGGCTTGCGGCCTGAGCGCACCGCCTGGTCGATGGGATTGGCGAAGCCGGACTCATATAAGGAATTGAGATATGCCAGCAGCAGCACTTTGCCGCTGTCTTTTCCATCTGCATCCAGAGCCGCATCGAGGAGCACCACCCCTTCGGTAAGCGTCCCGGTTTTATCGGCGCAGAGGACATTCATGCTGCCGAAATTCTCAATGGAAGCCAGCCTTTTGACAACGACCTTCTTCTTCGCCATCCTGCTTGCGCCGTGGGAAAGGTTGATACTGATAATTGCAGGCAGCAGTTGAGGCGTCAGTCCCACCGCCAAAGCCAGGGAAAACAAGAACGCTTCGATGATCGGCCTTTTGAAAAAGACGTTGATGCCAAAAATAGCCAGGACCAGGATCAGGGTCACTTCCATCAACAGGTACCCGAACCTCCTGACTCCCCGCTCAAACTCGGTTTCCGCCGGCCTCAGCTTCAGCCTGGACGATATCTTACCGAATTCCGTGCTGCTGCCGGTCTTCACCACAACCGCTGTGGCAGCGCCGCTGATCACGTGTGTTCCCATATAGAGTACATTCGTGCGTCCGCCCGGCAGTGTGCCGGCGGAAATTAACCCCGCCTCTTTTTCCACAGGGTAAGTCTCACCAGTTAACGTTGCCTCATCCGCAAACAGATCTTTCGATTCGATGATCAGGCAATCGGCCGGGGGCATATTCCCGGCGTTTAGCAAAACAACATCACCGGGTACAATATCGTCCACGGGGATATCCTGGTTTACACCGTCCCTCCACACCGTTGCCTTGATTTGTACAATGGCCAGAAGGCCGGCCACGGCATCAGTGGCGCTTTTTTCCTGCCAGAATCCCAGCAGTCCACTAACCAGAATGATGACAAGGATGATGACAGCATCGACCGGGTCGCCGAGCACCGTGGCAGCCAGCAGGATAAGTATTATCGGGCTCTTAAACTGCCCCAGTAAAAGCGAAAACGTGGTGAAACGCGGACCCCGTTTAAGCGAGTTGGGCCCATATTGTTTCAACCTTCCTGCTGCTTCAGCGGACGTCAAACCCCGGTGGGTCGATCCGAGTTGCCTCAGTACCTCCTCGGGTGGCAAACTCCAAAATAAATCAGCCGGATGGTCCATAGCTATTTCGTTTCGATTCCCACCTTCACGATGATTAAATACAGTGTAGTAGGTTGTTCGGTCCCATGCAAAATCAATCAAATACACCCTGATGCGATACCGGGCGCTCGCTACATCGCCGTAGTGCTGAATTCCCGACGTTATTGAATTTCCTTATCGGTTTTTATGGGGTATACTTTCTCACTAAATTAACGTATTCCGCGAAATTGCGCTGCCATGGAAATTTCTATTTGCACTAAAGAGGATTTTGACCAGGTACTGGCTGAATTCGACCAGTTCTGGGAGCATGACCGCACAATAGCTCTTCACCACCCCACTATCGTCTACGAATTCGGTAATTCCTCCTTCGTCATCAGAGAAGGAAAAAAGGTATTGGCCTACCTTTTCGGCTTCCTGTCCCAGACCGAACCGGTCGGCTACGTGCATCTACTATCGGTCAGGCGTGGCTTCCGCAGGCAGGGGCTGGCAAACCGCCTGTATGCCCATTTCGAGCAGTACGCCCGTTCACGGGGATGCACCAGGCTTAAGGCCATTACCAGCCCGGTTAATACCCTCTCCATCGACTTCCACAGGAGCGTCGGCATGTTGCCCTCAGGAGAGCCAAATAGCCAGGGACTGCTGATCGTGAAAGACTATGCCGGGCCAGGCCGCGACCGCGTAGTTTTCATAAAAGAGATAGGTTGAACGTTAAATGAGCGAAAGAAGGGGCGTGCAGTACGGTTGGGTCATCGTAACCTCGGCCTTCCTCATCACCTTCATTACCTGCGGGGTGAATTTCAGTTATGGCGTCTTCTTCCTGCCCATCATCAACGAGTTCGGCTGGTCGAGGGGGCTGGCCTCGGTTGTCATGCTGGTAGCGGGACTCGCTTATGCTATAACCCTGCCCCTGACCGGCATACTGGCCGACCGCTACGGCTACAAGTGGGTGCTGGCCGTATCGGCCGGCTGCCTGAGCCTGGGCCTGATATTGAGCTCCTGGATCACAGAGCTCTGGCAGTTGTACATCTTCACCGGCCTGCTGGTCGGCCTCAGCATCAGCGCCTCCTTTGCCATACCGGTAGCGCTGGTATCACTCTGGTTTAACAAAAGGCAGGGACTGGCAGTGGGCATAGCCACACTGGGCATCAGCCTGGGCACGGCCACCATCCCGGTGCTGATAAGCTATTTGATTTCTACCACAGGCTGGCGACCGGCCTTACTGATGGCCGGTATAGCTGTAGCTGTTATCTGCATTCCCGCTACACTCATGATGCGCAATCCCCCGCGCACTTCCGAGGTCGAAGGAATGCTGTTTGAGCCTGAAAACGCTGCCGACAAACAGGCATCCGACCTTGAAACCGGGCTCAGCGTTTCCGAAGCGTTCCGCACCCGCCAATTCTGGATGATATTCGTCGCCTTCCTGCTCTTTCTCTCCAGCCTTGGTCTGGTGATGCTGCACCTGGTTCCCTATGCTGAGGACTCCGGCATGGCGCCAATACAGGCAGCCACCCTTCTCACGCTCATCGGTATCTTCGGCCTGGCCGGCCGGCTGGTCTCGGGCGTCCTTTCGGATCGCATTGGCATCAAGCCTATCATGCTTTTCTGCATCATTCTGTTGGGGTTGAATATAGCCTACGTAGCCTTTTCCAATACGGCCTGGTCTTTCTACGTTTTTGCCTCCAT
>JAPLHJ010000248.1 GCA_026389675.1 Chloroflexota bacterium
AAAGATTAAGAATATACTTATTGATGAACTAGGCGTGGATTCAGCTTCAATCGAGCCATCCGCCTCTTTCATCGATGACCTTAACATGGATCCTGATGATCTGGCCGAATTCCTTACAGCTATCGAAGACGGTTTCAGCAAACCGGGCAACAAGTTTGAGATACCTGAAAAGGACGCCGATAACCTGGTCACGTTGCAGGACCTGGTGGACTACTTGCAGGAAGCTGGCATTGAAGATTGAGCGCGTTACCAATCTCAGCCGGGATGGCGCTTAACAGCCAGCTCGCTAATCAATTCTTTCAACATCATTTTCCAGCCGTTACCCGCATGTTGAATATCCAGTTTTATCTGTTTATTGCCTATCCTTATGGCTTTTTGCCGTGCCGCTTTCAATAGCTGCATATTGATTTCATCAGTTTTGTAGAGTGAAATTGTGATTGTTTCCTGATCACGGAAAATAGACTCGGCGCCAGCTTCCTGAGCCAGCTTTCTTAATTCAACCACATAAAGCAGGTTGGCCACTTCCTCGGGCGTCTGGCCAAAGCGGTCAATCAGTTCTAACGCTATATCGTTAATCTCACTCAGCTCACTGATTTTGGCCATACGCTGATAAATATTGAACCGGGCCCGGGTATTTTCAATATAGTATTCCGGGATAAAGGCAGGAATTTTCAAATCTATAGATACAACCGGCTCTTCGACTTTGCTTTTTATCACGCAACCATCTGTTTTTGCTTTTATTGCTTCGACTGCTTCCGCTAATAGCCGGCAATAATAATTGAATCCCACTGCCGCAATATTTCCGCTTTGCTCCACTCCCAGCAGATTGCCTGCCCCGCGTATTTCCAGATCTTTCATAGCTATGGCAAATCCGGATCCCAACTCCGTTGCCTGCGCAATCGTTTTCAACCTCTCCCTGGCCTGTTCCGTCATGTTCTTCTCTAAATCGAATAAAAAATAAGCATAGGCCGTATTTGCTCCCCTTCCTACCCTTCCCCGCAACTGGTATAGTTGAGTCAATCCCAGCCTATCGGCGCCATCCACGATAAGCGTATTAACATTTGGCATATCCAGCCCGGACTCGATAATGGTGGTTGTCAAAAGGACATCGGTGTCCCCTGCCACAAAATCTGCCATAATTTTCTCCAGTTTGTCTTCATCCATCTGGCCATGGGCGATCGAGAGACGGGCTTCAGGCACCAATTCCCCAACCTTTAAGGCCAGCTCGTTTATGCTGTGCACCCTGTTATGCACAATAAAAACCTGGCCGTCCCGCTCAAGTTCGCGCAATACTGCTTCTCTCACCAGCTTGCCATTGAACCCGCCGACATGCGTAATTACCGGCAGGCGGCTTTCCGGCGGTGTTTCGATCGTGCTCATATCTCTGATACCTGAGAGGGCCATATGCATGGTGCGTGGTATAGGCGTAGCGCTTAAGGTGAGAACATCAACAGTCTGCCGCATCTTTTTGAAATATTCCTTGTGAACGACACCGAAACGCTGCTCCTCATCGATTATGACAAGACCAAGATCTTTGAATACCACATCCTTTTGCAGCATCCTGTGTGTGCCAATACAGATGTCATAGTAACCGTCAGCGAGTTTATGGATTATATCTGACTGCTCTTTTTGAGAGCAGAACCGGCTTAGCGAAGTTATTTTTACAGGGAAGGGACTTAACCTCTCACTGAAAGTATTCAGGTGCTGCTGGGCTAATATCGTCGTCGGCACGAGCACAGCAACCTGCCTGCCATCCATCACTGCTTTAAACGCAGCACGCAACGCAATTTCAGTCTTCCCGTAGCCAACATCGCCGCACACCAGCCTGTCCATAGGCCGCGGCGACTGCATATCGGACTTCACTGCCGCGATGGCATCAAGCTGATCTCTTGTTTCAATGTACGGGAACGAAGCTTCCAGTTCCTGCTGCCACAGCGTATCAGGCGAAAACGCCAATCCGCCTCCCACCTCCCGGTTGGCATACAAATCAACTAATTCCCCGGCTATTTTAGCTACGGAGTCCCTTACTTTCTGTTGAGCCCGGTGCCACTCCTGGGAACCGAGACGGCTTAAAGAAGGCACCCTGTCACTGCCGCCTATGTAAAGGCTCACACGATCCACTTGATCAACTGGAACGTAGAGAGTATCGGACCCCGCATACTGCAATACCAGATACTCTCTTTCGACACTATCAACGGTTTTCCGCGCTACCCCGGCAAAACGCCCGATCCCATGCTCAACGTGAACGACCAGATCCCCTACGCTTATATCATTCAATAACCGGTGATGGCGGACCGGCCTGGCTTTAGTAGCACGGCGCTGTTTTATTATCCCAAACAGCTCGACATCGGTAAGCAGCAACAGTTCAACACTGAGCCGCCATCCGCCGTCCAGGGAACCCTTCATCAAGGTCAGAACACCTTCTCCCGGCAAAGCAGCGAGTTCGGCGGCTGGATATACGTCAATCGCGTGATCCAGCAACAATTCCCTTATTCGTTCAGCCTGCTGACTTACAATTAATACCCTCTTATTTTCAGTTCTCAACCCCGGCAAACTTTCCACAAAGGCTGAAAACCTCTGGGCAAAGTTTGGCGCAGGCCGTAGCTGCAATTGGCGTTTCGCCATTTGTTCAACCTGGTCCGTGTCCCAGTTGCTGAACTCGATCACATAACTCCGGCTGTCAATGACGGCCAGGACTTCTTTCCAGGTAAAAAGCGCGGCTTCACACTTGGAACCGCTGCCCTCATTATCTTCCCCTGATTTTGAGCGTTCTGCTCCCTCCGTAACCCTGGTGACCTCAGCTTCTAACTGGCCGATATCATCAATAATCAAGATTGCATCATCGGGCAGGTAATCAAGTAAGCTGGCTGTCAACAGGGGCGCCTGCTCCATAGCCGGCAATATTGTCAGCGAGAAAAGTATGCTGTCCGAACGCTGCGTCCGCGGATCATACTCCCTTACACTTTCGATTTCATCACCGAAAAACTCTATCCTCACCGGCAATCCACGGCCCGCGGGGAAAATGTCGATTATGCCTCCTCTCTTACCAAAGGTCCCGGGTATTTCCACCACTTCCTCGTATTCGTATCCCAGTTTCTGCATATTTTCAAGCAGTACCGACTGCTTGATTTTCATGCCGTTTTTTATCTCGATGGTGCTGGCAAGCAAGGCATCTTCACCTATACATTTGCCTGATAATGAAAGCGCGCTGGTCAGTATAAAAGGGGCTGGTATATCTGCATTTGCACCGGCTTTATACCGTGACAGCAGCGACAGTATTTTGACCCGCTCAGAATTAACTACCGGATCAGCGGATTCCGTGCTTCCAGACAGGTCTATATCAGGAAAGAAATCAACATCGGCATCGGCCCGCAACCACAATTTAACCTGCTCAAAGCGTCTCCGTGCCAATTCCGGGTGCGCTGTAATAAAAAGAACCGGCTTACCTAAATTGGCATAAATAGCAGCAGCCATAAAACTGAGGGCCGTTTCGGGTAAGCTCAACTTTATTCTGGCCGCCGATTTTCCGGCTAATTGTGTGGCCAGCGTACCAAATTCCGGCAGCTTTTGAATTAGCGGGTTTAATAAATACAGGTTCATTGCAAACACATTCAGGACTGCCCTTCGAGGGTACAGCCCTGCGTGGATTGTAGCACAGCAATTTGCAGGCCAACAAAGATTAATATATCATCTTTAAAGCATTTGCCTTTATTTCCACAGATCATGCCGGATCCATTAAGGTTGCGTAATATAATGAAAGACTCGAGACTTCAGGATGTGCTGCGCCTGTTTATCAGCCTGGCCGCCTGCTTCAGCGCCGGTTTCATCGGTTCCATTTTTACCAGGGACTCTGTCCGCAGTTGGTACACGCTTTTACTCAAGCCTTCCTTTACTCCGCCACCATGGTTGTTTGCACCCGTGTGGTTTCTTCTCTATATCCTGATGGGTATATCAGCCTTTCTTATCTGGCGAAAAGGCATCATGAATTTCCAGGTTAAAGAGAGCCTGATAATATTTGTGATTCAATTATTTTTGAATATTTTGTGGTCGTATGCTTTCTTCGGCTTGAAATCATCCCTGTACGGACTCATCGCGATTGTACCGCTATGGACAGCCATATTGCTCACTATCATCAACTTCTACCGGGTATCCAGAACCGCTTCCTTCCTCCTCATCCCGTATATTATTTGGGTAAGCTACGCGACTGTACTAAATTTCGCTATCTATATATTGAATCCGTAGCCATGGTATAACCCCCCTGCAAGTATGGCCGCAAGGGCGGTTATCTTGTTGGCCGGGCCAGCGGTACCGGTATCACCCATTTTTTTCTTTTACTTAATCGCATAAAAGCCGGCCTGTAGATATGAAAACCACAGCAATTCAACTGTTGTAAATCCGGTTTCCCTTAAAAGCGAGAGGTGCTCTTCTATGGTTACAGGGAAGTACTCGATGCCAAACCGCCTGATGTGACTTTCTGCGGCCCCGGCTGATTTGCCTTGCTCTGTTTGAAAACGTTGCCAATTTGCCAGGCCGATTTTTGTTCCGGCCGCAGTCACCGGCCTGATATTTTCAAAAGTAATGTAAAGCCCCCCTTCCCTGAGCAGTTGGAAACACCTCCCGGTAGCATTTTTTCTGCCCTCCACGCCCAGGTAATGATGACAGAGTACGGCGGAGATGACATCAGGGCTTTCGCCCCCGGGCAACGATATCTCCTGCGTTCCACATGGTCCATAAATCTTATAATCTACCCTGTCAGCATCATGCACCTTCTGTTCTGCTTCCTGTAGCATCTCAGCGGATGGGTCTGCCAGTATAAACCGGGTACGCGGAAACACCTTTGCAGCGTGGCTGACGAGATTACCGGTACCACACCCGGTATCCAGCCACAGGACCGGATCCCTGCCGGTTGCCCTGACAAGGTTTATTATCTCCAGATTGAACGTCTGATAGTATGGGATAGTCGCGGTTATGTGACTATCATATAACTTTGATGAACCTTTCTCCGGTTTTCCACCTTTAAACATTTTTTATTTCCTGAACCGGTACTTTGCTTAGCAATCTTTTTGATACGGTTATCGGCGTTGCCCACTTTCAATAACAGGTTTCAGCAATTATAATTCAATTGCTGGAGAAAAGTTCATAACATGAAAATCATTATTCATGGAATAGCCTGCGGGGATAATTAGCTGTTTATGGATTTAAATAACTATATACCCATGCTGGAAGACCTGATAGAAAGGGCTCTCGATGAAGACCTGGCGGGAGGGGACATTACTACCGACGCTCTAATTCCCCCTCACAGCAAAGGAAAGGCCGATTTTATAGTTAAGGCACACGGCATACTGGCAGGTATCGATATAGCCAGGCTCGTTTTTTCTAAGATTGATCCTTTCCTGAAATTCTCTACCTTGATCCAGGATGGGAGCAGGGTAAAACCGGGAGAGATAGCCGCGTCGCTGGCGGGTAACGTACCGGGTATATTGAAAGGTGAGCGCACGGCCCTGAATTTTCTTCAGCACCTCAGCGGTATAGCCACGCAAACGTCTTTATACGTTAAGCAGATAGAAGGACTGACGGCCAAAGTTCTGGATACCCGTAAAACCCTGCCCGGACTACGTATGCTGGAAAAATACGCGGTATCTGTGGGAGGAGGGGCCAACCACCGCCTGAACCTGGGAGATATGGTACTTATCAAAGACAACCATCTGGCTATTCTGCGCCGTCAGGGCTTCAGCATCGGTGATATCGTCCGGCAGGCGCGGAATAAAACCCCACGCGGGATTAAAATCGAGATAGAAACGACGAGCCCCCCGGATGCACTTGAAGCCGCAGAAGCAGGCGCCGACGTTGTTATGCTGGACAATATGAGCCTGGAGCAAATGCGCCACGCGGTATCATTGATTAATCATAGAGCTATAGTAGAAGCCTCGGGCGGGGTAAACCTGAATACCATACGTGCAATCGCTGAAACAGGTGTTGATTGGATTTCTGTGGGAGCACTGACAAATTCTGCCGGCGCGCTGGACATCAGCATGAAGCTGGCCACCTGACCAGTTGGTAAATTTGTGGCCGCGGTATGCGGGCCAGGTCCCAACACGTACATATCTCCCTGATTCAATGGTGATGGTCATGCGCATGCTCATGACGATGTATCAATTCCTTGTGCCGGTGCGAATGCTCATGAATAAGATTGGCCTTAAGCAGAAAATCACGGTCAGAAAGCACTGCCTCAGGTTTATCATCGGTGATGATATCGTGTTCTGACCCTATTACGAGCACACGGGTCGCCAACTCTTCCACTATGTCCAGGTCCTGTGTGCTGAATATCAGGATATTATGCTCGTCCGACCATTCCAATAGAAAATCGATCAGATTTCCCTGACTTCTGGGATCCAGCCCGGTGGTAGGTTCGTCAAGCAATAACACCTGAGGACGCAGAGATAAAACGGAAGCAAGTGACACTTTCTTTTTCTCTCCGCCGGACAGCAGATAAGGCAGACGCTCTTTAAGATGCGCTATGTTAAGCAATTGCAGGGCGTCCAGTCCCCTGGATATTATCTCTTCCTTTGGAATCCCTAACTGGAGCGGGCCAAAGGTCACCTCATCCCAAACTGTCGGAGAGAAGAGTTGCACATCAGGGTCTTGAAATACCAATCCGACTTTGCGGCGAAATTCTCTGGCAAAAGCTCCGGAATCCACCACTTTTTCCGAAAGCGTCGTCCCGAAAGCCCGTATTTCCCCGCTGGAAGGGAAGATCAGGCCGTCGAGAAGTTTGAGCAACGTACTCTTGCCCGAACCATTGGCGCCGACCAGCGCTACCGATTCGCCCTCCCTAACATTAAAATTTATCTGTCTTAAAGCCGGGATATTTCCGGGATATTTATAGTCCAGGTTTTTGATCTCGAATATATTTACTATATTTGTCGAACTCATAGATAGGTCCACCATAGTACGAATAACATGGCAACCATGGAGAAAGCCGCCCATAAATAATCACGGCGTCTCATAGTAAAATCACTTAAACTATATACTTCGCCCTGGTACCCCCGTGAAAGCATCGCTAAATATACTTCCTCACTCAAATATTGTGATTTCATCATTGCTATAACTAAAGCCCGTCCCAGCCATCGCCTGTTTTCATCACCGGTGAACCCGCCGATGATACGGCTCCGGCGTGCCAGGAACATGGCGTTAGTAGTATGCAGCAACAGAAATATATAGCGGTATGTCATACCGAAGACAGCCACTATCAACGACGGCAAGCGCAGCCAGCGCAACGCCGCAAGCAGTTTCGTCCAGGGCGTGGTAAGAACCAGCAGCAATCCCAGGGAGAGAGAGTCTACAACTCTCATGACAAGGAAGCCGGCAGAGCGCGCTCCCTGCTGGGTGATGATTGTCTTGCCGGCCAGGGACAGCAAAGGAGCTCCCGGTGTGATAAACAGGGCAGGAATTGCGATTACGGCAGTAAATATCGGGATGAAGATGAAAAGCCTTTTGAGAAAAAGGACCCGGGGCACTTTTGACAGCATGATGCATAATAATGTGAACATAAAAATAAGTATTAAGATTGGGAGACTCTGTGCCAGGCCAACCAAAATGATAAAGAGTACCAGAGTTATCACTTTGACCCTTGGGTCCAGGCACTGGAACAAACCGGGGGCCCGGCACAGATCTTCAGTCACAACTATGGATTCCAGCGCCTGCGTGAAGCTGGAGATATTCCCGGTGAGAAAACTCTCACCCTTCAAACCGTGGGCTCTCCTTTGGCAGAAGGTTTTTGCCCGGAGATATTCTTGTGGCCGATCCAGCGGGCAAGCAGCCAGACCAGCGCCCCTACAATAACAAGACCTATCAAAGCGGAAAGAATATATCCCGGAACATCTCCCACCCCGGGGATGCTATAGTCAGGAATAGGAGCTTTCCAAAAATCCCCCATGCTCTGCAAGCCCTTCGGGATGTATCCAAACATGTCTTTGATCTCATCTGCTCCCCATTCACCCCAGGCTGTTCCCACCGCCAGCAATCCCAACGGGGTGGCGAATGCCAGCAATACCAGTGCTGCCGACCAGATAATCCACAGCTTGCCGTCCTTCTGTGGCTCTTCCGTTTTGGCGAGTAAGCTCGAATGTGATTTTTGCAGGTAGTAGAATACCAGTCCGGTAACAGTAGCTTCCACGGGACCCGCAACTGCCAGATGGCCAATAGCCATGGCGGGCAAAGCTACCTCTAAACCGTACGGTGCATATAGCGGAGTCCCGTCTGCTGCGTGAAACAGAGCAGGCTGAACGCCGAGCTCTATTCCCGCAACTAGAGACGCAACGACGATAGCGATATAGCTTCCTGCAACCGCCCCCACTAAACGGCGTTTCGATGCAATGTCCGAATTGCCGCTTATGATTTTATAGATGAAATACCCGACCCAGGGTAAAACCACGGCCATCTTGAACCACTTGGCGCCGAAAGCCGTCAGCCCGCCATCTCCAAATAACAGGGCCTGGATAGCCAGT
>JAPLHJ010000056.1 GCA_026389675.1 Chloroflexota bacterium
CGGATACTGCCACCACGGAGGCCTCGAAAAAGTTCCTGGCGGGTTTGAATGAAAATAAGCAACCGGTGCTAAGCCATATCTTTGGGGCGGTGGAGGGTATCGATGCCGTGGTGCTGGTCTGGCCGGTGGTCACGGAAAAGGGTGAGTTGCTGGGCGTGGTCGGCGCCCTGTTCAAGCCGGGGTCACTTATGGATGAGACCATCGCGCCTCAGGCGAAAGTGGTAGCATTGAAGGTAAATATCATGCAGCTTGACGGCATGGTCATTTACTGCTCGACCGGTACCGAGACCGGCAAGAACGTGCTCACCGATCCATCTTATAAAAATTACCCCGAACTGATCGCACAGGCTGAGAAAATTGCAGCGCAGAAGACCGGCATGGGCGGTTATATGTATCCCGATGCAGCAACAGGCAAGCCGGTGAAAAAAACAATATACTGGACCACCATTGGGTTGCACGGCACCGAGTGGCGGCTGGTATCGATCGCCGAACTGGGAGACTGAGATCGGTATTACTACCGTTATTAGATTTTCTAAATATTCAATTGGGTATTACGCGTATTAAATACCCCACTGGTCATTGACGAATCTTAGGGGATGAGCAACTGATTACGAATGTAACGATAGCCAGGATAAGCAGGTTTACAACGCCCTGTTGACTCGATACGGTGAAAGTCAACACGGGGGGAATAAAAAAGAAATCTGCTGCGAGCACGCTGAGAATAGATACCAGGAAAGACGGGCCAAATCCAAGATAAGCGGCTGAGATCGCAACGCACAATATATAGAGCATCTCCGTGTCATAGATGTCATAGAACGAAAATGTCAGCAATAAATTCCCTGACACTGTAACCACTATAATCATCCCTAAACCGATCAGGTAGCCCCACCATCTGCTGGACCAGTTGATATTCATTACTTTCCTCCTGTAAATGCTGTGACGCACCATCTCATTGTTCTTTTGTCCTCTATCCATCGTAATCGGGAGATGTGAAGGTAGGGGCCCATAACAGATGATATCACTTCATCTCATTGGTGCAAGTTAAATTTGAGGGCAAATATCTTAAGTAACATCATTTTTCTGTTTCTTCTTATACCTCCTATACAGGTAATATACAATCAGCCCGATGCCGACCCAGGTAAATCCGACGATCCGCCCTATATGATGAGTATATACCACTATCACCCAGGTAATAGCTGTGATCAGGCCGCCCAAAACTGCGGTAACAGGTATATCTCTCCCTTTGATTCGTATATTGAGCGGAATCTTGAACGGCCGGGGCAGATCCGGCTCTTTTATCCTCAACGCAATTATTGACGCATGAGCTGAAGTGTAGGCTAGCACTGCTCCGAATGCGTACAAGTCGGCCAGCAGCTCAACTTTCCCGGTTAATACAAGCGAAGCGGCGATGACTGAAAAAATGATTATGGCGTTCTGCGGAACGTGTGCTCTCTTGCTGATGGAACCGAAGAAAGCTGGCAACTGCTGTCGCTGGCCCATGAAGTATGCTAATCGTGAAGCACCAAGCATCCCGGCGTTGGTGGCTATAATCAGGATTGTCGCCGCCAGCAACGCAACCCAGAATCCCAGCAATTCCGGCAAATAGCCCGGCATGGCGTAGGTAATACCCATAATTGGATCTTCCAGGAATTTCTGTGTCAGGTCAGTTACCCACTTGCCGTCGGAGGCCTGGTAAACCGGGTAGGCACTAAGGGCTGTCATAGAGAGAAAAGCATACATCATGATAACCGCGGCGAAAACCAGCATCACGGCTCTGGGTATATTCTTTCCGGGTTCACGTGTTTCGCTGCCGAGGTTGGCCACGGTTTCAATGCCGGTGTAAGCCACCATGGATATCGATATACCAAAAAGAAGCTGGTCAAACGTCGGGGCTTCACCCCAATGTATGTTCTGTATGAGTGTCGGGATATTAATGATTAGGAATGCGCCAAGGATGGCTATCAACACCTGGGTAAAGAGATCAATAACCACCAGGATTATATTGAGGCGCGAGGACTGTCTTAACCCCATTATGTTAATTGATGCTAGTCCTGCGATTATCACTATCCCGATCAGGCTATCAACCGGCCAAATCTTTAGCAAAGGCAGGAAAAAGCCCAGATAATTAGCAGCCGAAAAAGCGGATATGGACATGGTTACAATGTAGTCCATCATCAACACCCAACTGGCGATAAAGCTGATCCAATCGTTAAATGCACGTTTTGCAAACGCACCGGATCCGCCCGCTTCCGGCAACTCGGTAGCTCCCTCCGCATAAGTTAGCGCTGTTAGCTCCCTCCGCATAAGTTAGCGCTGTAAACAGGAAGATTATGCCGGATACCATGAGCACAGGAGGTGTAAGCCCAAGGGCGGACATCGATACAACCCCCAGCGCATAATAAACGGATGAACCGACATCACCGTATGCGGCACCAAACAACCCACCCACCCCGAGCACGCGGTGCAGATGCCTGGGTAGTTTTATTTGTTTGCGTAAAAATAGATTGGCGGGGCGATCCCCCCGAATTAGGTGGTCGTCGGAGGGATTCCCAGGTAGAGTGTTCCTCGATTTTTCCGGGGCTGTCAATTTAAGAGAATACGACCCCCGGCGTATAAACCAGCCATGTATAGGGTATATTTATTTATTACTTTGGAATTATATACCCTGTGTCAAGGGTAAAACTGCGAAATTTGGATAGGTGTTTTGACGGCCTCCCTTTTTTGCCACAAGCCATGACGTTAGTTTTAGGGACTATATTGCATCAAAAGTGCTTTCCCGGTATTATAGCAGTCTTATTTTTGTTAACATGTTGCTAATGAATCGTTTATAAGTTGTCGCCACATCGGCACATTTGTGTGCCAGGTTATATTGACTGCCAACCCAGCTCTATCTGTTTCTACTTTTTAAGTGAGTCCAATGCCTGTTGCCATTGCTGGACGATAGCAGGTGGCGTATTCTTGTTGAAAGCGATGTAAAAGTCATACCGGTGCACCAGGAAAATCGGCTCGATATCATCAAGGTTGATGCCCGCCTTTTTGGCCGTAATGGAGAGGTCCGCTTTTGGGCCCAACCACAGGTCAGCACTTCCATCAATTAGTTTTTTCAGCGCTTCGTAACCCGTAGCGGCGTAGATGAATTTGCCACCTTGGTCGATAAGTAGTTGTGAGCCGCCTTCGTTCTTGACCCCGGCGATTGCCTTCACGTTCCTGACATCAGCCAGGCTGTTGATCTTGATGCCGGATCCCTTCCTGGCATACAGGTACTTTTCATAACTCATCATCGGCCCCACCCAGAGGAACATGTTTTCCCGGTCCGGGGTCCTGGCCGTTGAGTACAGGGCAATACCGGGTTCTTTCTGTGCCAGTTGATAAGCCTGATCCCAGGGCATCACCTCAATGCTTATATTCTCACCAAGCTTACTCATGATTGCACGTACAATCTCGGTTGATTGCCCGACAACCACCCCATTATCATCCACATAGTTATACGGTGGAAAATCTTCTGCTATGACGCGTAGTTTTATGGCTGGCGCAGGTGTGGAACATGCTACAACGGCAAGTATCCCGACCAGCAACAGGACAATTGATATCCTCATATGCTTCCCCTCTTTTAAATTTATTTGTATAGAAAATATTCTGCCGTTATTTCCGTTTTACCAGAACTATGAATACAACTGCCGCTAATATTACGCAAACAACATCTATAATTCCGTAGAATGTATCACCCACCTGGAAGCTGCTGATTGCCAACAGGATGCAGGCAATAAAATATGCGAGTGGCAGAATAATATTGATATTGCGGGTCTTTTTGATGACTGTCTCGAATAGCTGGAACCCCCAACCTATAATCGTGAAGACAAGCGCAGCTAAATACATGGTATCTCTGACCTCC
>JAPLHJ010000095.1 GCA_026389675.1 Chloroflexota bacterium
CCCGTCATGTTATATGTCTTGGACATTGAGTGGAACTCAATCCCTACATCCTTAGCCCCGTTGATTTCCAGAAAACTGTGAGGCCTGTAACCCTCGAAGGCCACCTCGGTATAGGGCGCGTCATGGCAGACGGCTATATCGTGTTTTTTAGCAAACCACACCACTTTTTCAAAGAAATCCAGCCCTGCAACCGCCCCGGTTGGGTTATTGGGATAACAAATCCATAGCACCTTTGACTTCTTTAAAATAATCTCAGGTATAGCATCCAAATCCGGCAGAAAGCCGTTTCTTTCCAGTAGCGGCATATAATATATCTCTCCGCCGGCCAGGAGTGTACTGACCGAGTACACGGGATATCCCGGGTCAGGAACCAGCGCGACGTCTCCCAGGTCCAGCATGCAGAATGACATGTGCCCGATCCCCTCCTTGGACCCAATCAGGGGCAGCACTTCAGACGTCGGTTTCCACTCAAGCGAGACACCAAATCGCTTATCATACCAATCAGCTATGGCTTTGCACAGTTCGGGCAAACCATAAGTCTCGGGATAGCGGTGGTTTGCCGGATCATAAGCAGCCTTGCAGAGGCTGTCAATGATATGTGCAGGGGTAGGCAAATCGGGATCACCGATAGCAAAACTGATTACATCCAGCCCCTTGGCCCGCTGCTCGGCAATTTTCCGGTTAATCTCCACAAATAAGTAAGGCGGTATCTTGTCCAATCTTTTCGATAAATGCATTGTCGGTACTCCCCGGTAATTAACTTATCTCCATATATATTTCAGGGTAAATCGGCCGATTTGCCCGTCAGCAATCCTATGCTCTCCTGTCCCTTGCTGACCGGCCAGTCATTCCTGGCATTGTAATAAAGATACCATTTGCTCCGTTTTTCCGAATACTTGACGTCACAGGCATATATATGGCTGCGGCGCCATCCGCTCGAAGGTTTAAGCACCGGTTCCGACTGCAGCACAATAATAGCTGAACCGCTCTGTTGCTTCTGTTCGTCCCAGTATATACCGTTCTCAAATCCGACAAAGCCATCATCGCACTGCAGCACCTTGATAGACCCGCAACTGAGGTTGCACCAGGGGTCCTGGCTGTTGACAGTTATCAGCGGCTTACCACTTACCCGGTATGGACCGGCGATAGATTCGGAACCGGCCACCCCGATGGAATCGGGCTCGTTGAATCCGCAGTCTTTTATGTAAACTAACGAAGCGCTGAAATAGAGGAGGTATTGGTTCCCGGTCTTTACCAGGCACGGGTTGCTCACCGATCTATTACCCTGGCTTTGCTGCCAGTCCAACTCGGGACGGATCAATATTTCCTCGTTACCCCATTTCTTAAGGTCTTTGGACTTCCTGATGGCTATTTCCGAATACCACTTCCTGCCCTTTATCCATGAAAGAACCAGTGAAAGCGGCCGGTATTTCTCGTATAGCAGATAATATGTACCGCCCTCAAAATATAAATACGGCCGCATGGCATTGGAAATCGCTATGCCACGGTCTTTCCAGGCTGCCCCGTCGGGTGATGTGAAATGATGTATGCCCCATACGGAATGCGCGAATAAATGCCAGTTATTGTCCGGCGAGTTCTCGGGAAAACAGAACGTTGGATCGGCCAGCACAGGCGATAGCAACGGATGGCCTATGATATAATCGGCGGAGAAGTCGCTCCACACAATAGCCCCAACATCTTTAATTTTCATACTCTCACCCATAAAATGCGCATTCACTAATACGTAACCTGACTGCTGCTTTTACGCTTTCAGAAATGAGTCTATAGTATAGTTGATTTTCTCATCGACGGCATCAGCAGTATCAAACCATTTTATCCTTTCGTCGTTTAGCCGGAACCAGGCATATTGATTGCGGGCGAAGCGGTGCGTTTCGTATTTAATTTCCTGGACAGCTTCACCCAGTGATGCGCTGCCCCTCAAGTAACCTGATATCTGCTGGTAACCGAGACTGGACATGGACGGCAGTTCAGGCGCATATCCCATATTTATCAACCCCTTTACCTCTTCTACCAATCCGCCTGCCATCATCCGGTCCGTCCGCCGGTTGATGCGGTCATATAGGCGGTCCCTACTACATGTTAAGCCGATAATTTGGACCGGGTAATCATGGCCTTTTTTCGTCTGCAATGCAGAAGGTTTATCACCTGTCTTTGCATAGATCTCCAGTGCCCTGATAATGCGCCGGAGGTTGCCGGACAGCATTTTTTGAGCGGCGGCAGGATCTATACTTTTCAATTGTTGATATAGAAAACCGCTGCCCTTCTCCTCTGCAATTGCAGCCATGCGTTTTCGGAACTCAAGGTCTGGCGCCACCTCGGGAATCTGCCAGTTTTCAATCACCGACCACACATATTGGCCGCTGCCGCCAACCAGTACCGGTATCTTATTCTGCTCATGCACCCCGGCGATAGCCGCCGACGCCGATTTACAGTAAAGTGAAAGGCTGTATGGCTGATCCGGATCTATTATGTCAAATAAATGATGGGGGACCGTGTTGATCTCGGCGGTGGACGGCTTGGCGGTCCCGATATCCATGTACCGGTAGATCTGGCGGCTGTCTGAATTGATTATTTCCCCATTAAACTGCTGCGCTACAGAAAGCCCCAGGGAACTTTTCCCCACCCCCGTAGGGCCCACGATGGCAATCAGGCACTTCATGATTTCTGTTTGATCTTTTCCGTCAGCCGGACTATTTCCACGAAATCCGCGGCTTTCAGGCTGGCGCCACCCACCAGCGCGCCATCGATTTGAGTCTCTTTTATAAATTCCGCCACATTGGATACGGTTACACTTCCTCCGTAAAGGATGCGTATTTCCTCGGCATTCTCGCCTCCCCATAATTCAGCTATGGTATGGCGTATCAAACCTATTGTCTGCCTGGCCTGCGCCCCGGTGGCCGCTCTGCCGGTCCCGATAGCCCAGATGGGCTCATAAGCGATAACTAAGGACTTTTCAACCGCTATATCTTTTAGCCCGTCCCTGACCTGGCGGGTTAAAACCTCACCTGTCTTCCCGGCTTCATTTTGTTCAAGAGTTTCGCCAATGCAAAAAATGGGCACTAAACCTGCCGCCAGCACAGCCTTTATCTTGGCGTTGACCACCACATCCGTCTCAAGAAAATATTGCCTACGCTCAGAGTGACCTAATATCACATATTTGCACAGTCCTGCGATCATGCGGGGTGATATCTCGCCGGTATAAGCGCCGCTTTCTTTGAAATAGACGTTTTGCGCGCCCAGGTGAATGGATGAACCTCTGACCAGATCCATGATGGGTTGAAGCGACACGAAAGGGGGGCAGAGCACTGTTTCCACGGATTTGAACTTTTCGATATCGCCAAGCATGGCCCGGACCAGTGCCAGGCCTTCAGCAAGATTCGTATTCATTTTCCAGTTGCCGGCGATAAATGGTTTTCGCATCTAAACTCCCCCTGATATTTCCTGTGTCAAGGATGGCCTCTTACCGGTTTGCGTGAATGTCAATAATCGTCCAATAATACTTCAACCCCAGGCAGGGTTTTTCCTTCCAGGAAGCTCATGCTGGCGCCACCGCCGGTGGAGACGTGCGTTATCTTAAACCCGAGGTGCATCTCGGTGATAATCTCGGCGGTAGATCCGCCTCCCACGACTGTAGTGGCGGATAGGTTGGCCAGTAACTCTGCCATCGATTTGGTGCCGCGGGAGAATTGAGGGATTTCGTACACTCCCATCGGTCCATTCCAGAATACGGTCCGGCATTCATTAAGTTTCTCGGTAAATAACTCGATTGTTTGCGGGCCGATATCGACAATAAATTTATTGGCTGGAACCATGGATATGGGGGCTATTGCGTACTTGGACAAATCGTTGATGGCATCTGCAACTATTACGTCTATGGGCAATAAAAGTTCAACATTATTCTTCTTGGCAGCTGCGATAAGCTGGTTGGCTAACTCTTTCTTGTCTTCTTCTACGCTGGACAGGCCCACTGCGTAATTCTGTGCTTTCAAGAAGGTAGCGGCCATGCCGCCGCCAATGAGCAGGATATTGACCTTATCAAGCATATTATTGATCAGCTGGATTTTATCGCTGACCTCGCCGCGACCACGCCCAACTACACCACACGCTTCTTCGATCTGCGCGATCGCGGCGCGCTGTACACGAACCAGGCCTATCTGGCCTACGGCCTGGGCGGCGCCATGAGCACGGTGCGCGGTACCAAATGCATCATCTACATATATATCGGCAAGTTCAGCCAGAGCTTTGGCGAAAGCCGGGTCATTATCTTCCTCACCGGGGTGAAAACGCAGGTTTTCCAGCAGCAACGCATCACCATTTTTCAATTTCTCCACTGCCCTGGTGACTTTCGGTCCGATGCTTTCAGATACCGTATATATCGGCAGGTTGGTCAATTGAGAAAGCCTTTCGGCAATCGGCGTCATGCGCAAAGAGGGGACAACCTGCCCATCCGGCCTGCCCAGGTGTGAACAAAGAATAACCTTTGCCCTGTATTCAACCAGGTACCAGATGGTCGG
>JAPLHJ010000077.1 GCA_026389675.1 Chloroflexota bacterium
CCTTTATATTTTCTGGAGGGAATGGTGCGGCACCGCTCAAGCACCATTCGAGGTTTGAGAAATCGATCTCCTTGAAAGCCGGCTGGCGGGACAGCTCTATATATATGGTGGGCACGTTGACCAGGACGGTTGGCTTATGAGTCTTAATAAGGTTGATAACGCCCGCGATGTCCCTGGGGTTTGCCACCGCCACCTGAGTGCTGCCCATGGCCATGCTCCACATGCCCAGGGCAAGGCCCGCCTGGTGGAAAAGCGGGAATGCAGATAGTACCGTGATTGATCCAGGTTTGGTGTCCAACCAGGTTGTGAGCTGCTGTACGTGGTGCACCATGTTGTTGTGCGTAAGCGTGGCGCCCTTGGATGGCCCGGTAGTTCCCCCCGTATACTGCATCAGGCAGCTGGCACCGGGGTCCATTTTTAATTCAGGTTGGGTTCCAGGATAGTTCTTGATTATATCCATATAGTGCTCGAAGTTTATGCCCGGTATCGATGGCAGGGCACCCGGCGCAGACGGCTTATCGGTGGGCAGAAAATCGGCAATGCCTGCCATGGCCACCACTTTCACGCCGGTATTGGCGATGATTGGGCCGACGTTGCCCCACAATAGGTCCATGGCCACCATAGCCCTGGCGCCGGAATCGTTCATCTGGTATTCCAGCTCTCTCTGCGTGAGCAGGGGGCTTAAGCCAGTGAGCACGCACCCTGCCTTTAATATCCCCAGGATGGAGATGAAATACGCCGGTACGTTGGGCAGGTGTACACCCACCACATCACCCGGCTTAAGCCCCTTCTCCCTGAGGAAATTGGCGAACCTGTTGGACATGATGTCCAGCTCGGTGAAAGTTATGGGCGCCCCGGCATAATAGACAGCCACCCGATCCTTTACCTTCCCCACTGTCTCCCGGAATACTTCTGAATATAGCTTTTTAGGGTACTTGAGCTTCTCCGGGACATTCTTGTCATAGTGCTCGAGCCATGGTTTTCCACTGTACGGGTCCTTCATTCTTTCTGCCTCCCTTATCTTTTAATAGGTGAACATCCGAAGTTATAAAACTATTGTACCATTAAGTAAGCGCCCAAGTCTCAGTCAATATGGGTGATCTGCCACTGATAGTTGTATCACCTCTTAAGTTACAGCCATTGCCACCAATCGTAAGTTTAACATTACAATTGGACTTATTTTCGGGGGGTCAGGTCACCTTTCTTCCGTTGCGATTAAAGCTTATACGACTTGTCTACCGGCGGCAACTTGACAACAATCTCCGGCTCAGGCAAGTGCCCGTATACCGGGTCTTTCTGCCAGCCGTTGATATGTGCCACCCGTTTGGCGGCTGCCTTATACTTACCCCAGTTTGCACCAAAATAGAGGAACATTGTCTGAGCTGCCAGCGAACCTTCCCCATGTATATTGGCAACCTGATGGTAAGAGGAACAATAGTCTTTGACCAGCCTGCTTGCCTTGAGCCGGTCCTCCGTGGTCGCGCCGGCGCTTGCGGCCAGGTACTTCTCTATATAGGGCCTGATTTCAGGATTGTTCCAGTCTTTATAGGCAGGTACTGTTGCAGGTATGCCGCCGCTAATGTCCTGGATTAGTTTCATAGCGTGGTGCAGATTCTCTGCAAAAGTGAACTTGGCTATATTGGCATACATGCGGTTGGGCACGACCAGGTCAGTACCCGGAGCGCTTTCGCAATCGATGCAGGCCAGCTTGCTCAGCCCCGCCACCGATTCAGTATACATAGCCAGCCAGGCCAGTTTGTTGCGGATATGTTCGTATTTCTCGATCCCGTTGTACTCCGCCATTAACGCCGCTGAACCAGTGAGGGTCTCCAACTCGGCAGACATGCGGGATGAGCCGAAGAGACGGTGAAAAATCGCAAATGCATAGGTTATGTCACGGGAGAATTGCCATTCACCGCACATGAATACCCGCTCCCAGGGCACGAATACATCGTCGAATACTATCATACACTCCGTTGGCTGGCAGGCTGCGCTTATGGGGTAATCCCAGTATGCCTCTTCTTCAGTCAGCCGCACGGTCGGTTCGACGGCCAGCAATTTTACCCCTCTGGCATTGAGGGGAATGGCAAAGGCCAGGGCATAATCCTTTTCCGCTTCGTCTGCATGTGCCCTGCAGGGTAATATTATCGCCTCGTTGGCACCGGGCGTTGCGCTGATATGTACCTTGGCGCCCCTTACTACGATACCGTCCTTCTTCCTGTCGACCACCCTGACGTAGAAGTCCTTGTGTTGGACCTGTTTTGAAGCGCGGAGGCTTCTGTCGCCTTTGACGTCTGTAATAGCACCAGTTATACCGATATCCTGTTTCTGTAGATATTTTCGGTAGGCCTCTACCCGATCGACATAGTGCGTGCCCAACTGTTTGTCCATCTTTGTAGCTGCCACCGTACAGGCCGCCAGTGCATCTATGCCCATGCAGTGAAGAACTATACCGCCCAAGGACCTCATGCCTGTAATAAAGCACTCCCTGCGCCTCAAGAGATCGGCCGACGACCTGGGTGCCACCAACAGAAAATTGATGTCCTCTCCGTCCTCATCCTTCGTTACAAAAAGGTCGTGGAACTTCGGGTCATTTGGCAGGACATAATCCATGGCTGATGCACGGATTATGCTCTGAATGGTTGGGTGAGCACGGACATCCCTGACCTTTTCTCCAAGGCACCAAACCTCCCTTCCGTCGTCCAGGCTCTTTAGATACTGTTCAACTGTCCTGATCATGCGCTGCCTCCCATGATTTCATTGCGTTTTGTGATTATAGCATGAGAGCATGATGACTCACACGGCCGGGCTGATCACAAGCCAATAACTGTCGCCCGCTTTATTAAGTAGCCCAGTGAAGCTATAAGCCGTTCCGCCTGCGTTTAATAAAAAATCTACAGCAGCAGGCAAAACTGTTATAATACAACGGCGTGGCGCGGCACGTCTATTGTTTTTTAAATCTAAATAAGGGAATGGGGGTTATCAGATGTCTAAACAACCAGGCAACATCGATCTCGCGTCATTATTTCAAACAGTCACAGGCACACTTAATAACAATAGGGAAAGCTTGAATGAAGCTGACACGAGCAACCATGACCACGGGGATAACATGGTTGATACCTTCGAAGTCATCACTCAAGCTATGAAGGAGAAAAAGGGGGCGGATCCTGCTGACCAGCTGGCGTATGCTGCCGAGATATTACGACAGCGCAAGAGCGGGTCTGCACAGCTATACGCTAAAGGTCTTTCACAGGCGTCCCAAGAATTCCAGGGCCAGCAGGTCACTTCCGGTAATGCCATGACTCTCATCCAAACGTTGTTGGGTGGAGGGCAGGCATCTGGGCAGCAACAGCAAAGCGGCGGTGTAGGCGATATATTGGGTTCGCTGCTTGGTGGGACCAATCAACAAGAGCAGCAGAGCGGCGGCGTAGGCAATATATTAGGATCGCTGCTTGGTGGAACCAATCAACAAGCGCCAGCCCAGCAGTCTTCCCAGGGCCTTGATATCGGTACCCTTCTCAACGCTGGCATGGCCTTTATGAATACCAAGTCCAAAGGCGGCAGCAATATCGAGGCGATCGTGAACGCGGTGGTCTCGAGCAGTGCTATGGGAGGCGGTTACCGGCAGCAATCCGGCAACCTTGTGGCTAGCGCACTTATGCAGGCAGTCCAGGGCATGGTTAACAAAAAGTAAATGAGAGATTGTCCGGTTATTTGTTATCGATACGTTGAAGTGGCAATTGCAGGTCTAATTATTAATAAATCCGGGGGTTTGCCATAACGGGGGATATAAGGAGGAAATATGAACATACCGGGTAATATTTGGAGAGACAAGCACGGTGTATGTCATGTTGATGGCAAAGACAGGGAAGAAGTTGTAGAACTGATGGGTTATGCTCATGGGAAAGACCGTGGAATGCAGATGCTTTTGATGCGTATTCTCGGCCAGGGACGGACATCTGAGCTCCTCGATTCGAGTGATGAAATGCTTGAAATCGACAAGTTTTTCAGGAGAATGAACTGGGCCGGTTCTACATCTCTTGAAGTCGATAAATTTTCTCCGGCGGCTAAGGGAGTAGCCGATGCGTACAACAGGGGAGTAACTAAAGCATTATCTGAAAAAATTCCGTGGGAATTCAAGCTTTTTGGTTACAAGCCCGAACCATGGCGCACCGAAGACTCCGTCCTTATCTCAAGGATGATCGGATACCTGACACTGGCACAATCCCAGGGTGAGATGGAAAGGCTGCTTATTGAGCTTGTCCAGGCGGGCGTTGATGCGCAAAGGCTTGAGGAGCTTTTCCCGGGTATACTCGGAGAGCTTGATGTCGATCTCATTAAAAAGATAAAACTTCAGGAACGGATCGTTTCACCTGCATCCCTCTGGAATATAGCTGCGCCTATTATGATGGCATCCAACAACTGGGCGGTTTCCGGGCAGAAAACAACCTCAGGCAAACCGATTCTTGCCAACGACCCTCATTTGGAAGTAAACAGGCTTCCTAATGTCTGGTATGAAATGGTGCTGAAAACAAAGGATAGGTATGCCATGGGCGGGACTATGCCGGGCGTACCGGCGATCCTCGTAGGCAGGAACCCTGATCTTGCCTGGAGCGCCACCTATACATTTATGGACAGTACGGATTCATGGATCGAACAATGTAAAAACGGCAGTTATCTGCGCGAGCCGGAAAAGTGGCTGAAGTTTACCGAAAGAGTAGAGATGATCAAGAGGAAGAATAAAGATACTGTCACTGTAGTATTTTATGAAAACGACCATGGGGTACTTGAAGGCAACCCCTACGAGGAGGGCCACTATATAGCAACGGCATGGGCGCCTTCCCTATCGGGCGCTGTCACCTTTAACAGTTTCGTGAAGATGTGGGATGCAAAGACTGTCAAAGAAGGTATGGATATACTCGGATACGTGGAGTCAACATGGAATTTTGTTTTAGCTGATACACAGGGGAATATAGGTTATCAGATGTCGGGCCTTATGCCTAAAAGACGAGAGGGGATCAGCGGATTTGTACCGCTGCCTAGCTGGGAGGCAAAAAATAACTGGCAGGGCTTTGAAAAACCGGAAGACCTGCCGCGATGCTATAACCCACCAAGCGGCTATTTTGTTACGACCAACCAGGACCTTAACGAATTTGGAAAAGTCAGTCCCATCAATGCCGGGATGGGTCCCTACCGTTCAGACAGGGTAGGCAAGCTGCTTGCGGAAAATAACAAGATTAACTGTGAGTATATGTATAAAATACAACACGACGTGTTTTCAACCCAGGCAGAATCATTTATGAAGATACTTGCCCCGCTTCTCCCACACTCAGAAAAGGTAAAAATACTCAAAGACTGGGACCTTGAATATTCCGCAGATTCGGAAGGAGCATATCTCTTTGACCAGTTTATCAAGGAGCTTTACAGGCTGGTTTTCGGTGAAAACGGGTTCGGCAGGGATGCCGCCTGTTATCTTGATGAACACACCGGAACATTCAACGACTTTTACATAAATTTTGATCGTATACTCCTTTCTGAGGATTCGCTCTGGTTTGGTGGAAAGAAAAGAGAGGATCTCTATTTGCAGGCTTCGGAAAATGCCTTAAAAGAGCCACCACGGAAATGGGGTGATGCGAGGAAATTAGTACTTACGAATATCTTTTTTAGCGGTAAGCTCCCGCGCTTTCTCGGATTTGACCGCGGGCCGGTCACCATAATCGGTAGCCTGGCAACACCACATCAGGGTCAGATATTCCAAAGCGCTGGAAGGCAGACAAGCTTCGCACCGTCATTCAGAATGGTGACAGATCTTTCTACGGATGACATTTACACCAATATGTCAGGAGGACCATCAGACCGCAGGTTTTCAAAATGGTATTGCTCGGACCTGGACAACTGGATGACAGGCAAATATAAAAAGATAGGCATTGATCCCGGACAGGAAAAAATTTTGTTTCAATAATTAACCTGCGCAGGGACAATAAGTACTCTGCCTCCCTTAACGCTGAAGGTGAACTGCCCGCACAGGTGCTCTACGCAGTCGAAAATGAAATGGCCTGCACCCTGACTATTGCTCAGGAGAACGGGCATAGGAACACTGGGCAACCCGGGGTCCAGGGTACTGGAGACCGTAGCCGCAATAGCAGTCAGGGAATTAAAGTGGAGTTCATCAAGAACTAACCGCGAACTC